>JBOGWD010000300.1:0-4012 GCA_050693275.1 Actinomycetota bacterium
CGATGTCCGGCACGTTCCGCAGCTCTGTGCGGCCTTCCGTCAGGAGGGCGGCGGCCATGACCTTGAGCGCCGAGTTCTTGGCCCCGCCGATCGGGATCTGCCCGGTCAGGCGGCGACCTCCGGTGATCAGCAACCGGTCCACCGGGCGATTCTACGCGCGGTTCGCCCTCGGAACCCGGAAGGAGCTCAGGTCACGTGGACGATCCCGCACATGCCCTGGCACTTGCCGCTCACGATGGCGGAGTGCCGCACGCAGCGGAACTTGTAGGTGCCCCGCTGCTTGAACTTCCGCTTGGCCTTCTCGCCGGGGTCGAGGATCGTGGAGAACGACCATCCGCCGCCGTAGGCCTTCAGGTCGTGGACCTTGTTCGTCGGGTTGGTCCACTGGACCGAGTCGTTCCGCCCGATGTAGGTATGGACGGGCTTCCACTTCTCGCCCTTCGCCTTCACCTTGGCCGTGGCGCCGAGGGCGATCCCGGTCGAACCGAGCAGCACCGAGACGCCGAGCGCGACGGCCATCACCCGCCTGCTCCCGATCACCTCATCACCCCTTGCTCTTCTGGGTCTTGCCCTTCCGCTTGATCTCGAAGGTGTTCGCGTTCCGCTTCTTGGTGAACTCCTTCTCCACGTTCCCGGCGCCGTCGAGGGCTCGCGAGAACGCCGTATAGTCCTTGATCTTCGTCTTCACACTCGACTTGAGCTGCTTCATCCGGTAGTAGAAGAGCTCCCCCACGTCGTCGTACTTCGTGGGGAGCCAGGTCCGGTTCCCGCAGTCCTTCTTCTGCCATCCCTTCTTCGTCTTCCAGGCGCACTTCCCGTTCTCGAGGTTTCTACGGAGGGCCAGCTCGGCGGCCACCACGCCGGAGCCGCCCTCGTCGGTGGCGAAGATGTGGAACTCCCTGATCCGGTAGTCGGCCTTCTGATACTTCCACTTGTTCCGGGGGTGATGGAACCGGCTGACCGGGAAGACGTTCTCCTCGTTATCGATGATGGTGAACGTGGTGGTGGAGGGTTCCGCCACCGTGTAGGCCCCGGGCTGCAGGGTGATGATCACGGACTCATCGCCCTCCGCGAGCTTGTCCCCGATGATGTCGATCCTGATGAAACCCACCCGGCTCGAATCGATCGGGAGCGGGTTCGGCGAGGCCACCGTGAAGTCCTCTCCGGGGGTCGCCGGCGCGGCGGGGTCGGGCTCCACCGAGTAGCTGACCGAGCCCCCTGCGCTGGTCCCGGCCCAGAACACAGGGATCAGGACGCTCCCGAACTCGGTCTTCTGGTACGCGACGGGCCCGCCGGTCAGGGAGGGCTCCAGGGACACCCATGGACCTCCGTCGTCGGCGATGATGTGGACGGGGGCGGAGGCCGGCTCCGCCAGGCCGAACGGCTGCCCGGAGACCAGCTCGAACAGGAAGGACTTGACCGGGGGTCCTCCGTCCGTGTTCTTGATCGTGACCGACACGGCGCGGGATGGCTCGGAATTCGGCGGACAGAACAGATCCTCCTGCTGCTGCCCGTCCACGTCGGCGCAGAGCAGATCGGTCGTGCCGTTCACACCCGTGTAGTCGGTCGAGGTCACCGCCGTGCCGTCCACGGTCCGGTAGGTGGCCGTGCTCCCCGGCTGGTCGATGCAGTGTCCCGCGGTTACCCGGACCGTGACCGTGACCTGGCCCGCGTTCTCCACTACGTGATAGAAGCTCCCCGCCGCGTTGACGCCCCCGGAGAGGCCCGCCAGGTAGGGACGCCCATGGTCGCTGGCACAGGCCACTGCCTCACCGGTGATGGGCAGAACCACGGCGGCGAACACGAACGAAGCAAGAACGAACGGGCGGAAAGGCCGACGGTAACCGCCCGCTCCCGTTTGCTCGATCGTCTTCACGCCTCGCCTCACCGAAACCATGCTATCGCAGTCCCCTCGAATCGGACCCGGAGGCGGCTCCCCCTTCTCATGAACGGATTGGCCCTTTCCGACCGGGGGCGGTACTATCCCCATTCCTCGTGGGGAGGGAAGGCACACATGCGAGCATCGGACGGGCCCAGCGGTTCGTGGCGTATGGATGCCCTCGCTCGCCGTCCCTCTGAGGCAGGGCTCGGCGGCCGAAGTCCGCCCAGGCCGATCCGCTCGTACATCAATTCGGGAGACCGACCGTCGAAAGGAGACGCAGCGAGATGAGATCGAAGATCCGATGGCTCGCATTCACGGCTGCGCTGGGAGGCTTGCTCATCATCGGCGTGCCCAGCTCGGCCGACCATGCGACCCGCACCGACGTGAAGAACCTCGTGCCACTTGGCGAAGTGGCGAACACCGACACGCTGGCCAACTCAGACCTGGCCTTCTGGGGGGACATGGCCATCCAGGGCCACTGGGAGGGCTTCCAGATCCACGACATCAGCAACCCCGCCAATCCCACCCTGATCGTGGACTACGACGACTGCGGTGATCCCACCTTGGGCCTCGGCGGAGGGCAGGGCGACGTCATCGTGTGGGAGAACCTCCTGGTCCGGGGATGGAACTCGGGCTCGACGGCGACTGGGGTCTGCGGCACGACTCCCGCCGGCGACCCCATCCCGATCTCCCGTGTGGGTTTCGAGGGGATCCACATCTTCGACATCTCCAACCCGGCCAGCCCCCAGCTGGTCGGCGAGGTGGACATCGACGACGGCGCCGCTAGCCTTCCGCCCGGCGTCCTCACCGGATGCGGCTCGCACACGCTGACCGCGGTGCCTGACCCCGCGAACAACCGGTTGATCGTCTACGTGGGCGGCTCCAGTCAGCTGTGTCCGGGGATGGACCTGGTGGAGATCCCGCTGAACAACCCGGCGGCCGCCGAGTGGTACGGGCGGGCCACGAACCCGTCTGGCCGCGCCTGCCACGACATCACCGTCTACATGATCGACAAGAACCGGGCGGCGTGCTCCGGCAGCTGGCCGACGAACACCATCGGCAGCGGCCATGGTTGGTCGTACTGGAGCATGGACGCGGCCGACGGCGGGTCGCTGGAGAACCCGGTGCTGCTCTACGAGCGAGACGTCTCCAGGGTGAACAACCAGACCGTCAGCGACGCCAACGAGAACGGGGCGACCCTGGGGCACACCTCCAGCTTCTCCTGGGACGGGAAGATCCTCCTGTGGAGCAGCGAGCCCGGCGGAGGAGTGAACTCCAACTGTGAGGAGAGCGATTCCGACGAGACCCGCGAGATGTACTTCTTCTCCGCGGAGCTCGGCCAGATGAAGGGCAAGTGGGCGACTCCGACCCAGTCGGCCGACGAGAGCTGCGCGTCGGTCCACATCATGCAGAGCATCCCGACGATGAACGGTCGAGACGTGATGACGTCGGGCACCTACATGGCCGGGACGTATCTCGTGGACTTCACCGACCCGGTCACCCCGAGCACGATCGGGTGGTCCGACCCGCCTCCCGACGTCTCCCCGGCGCCGAACCCGGCGCTGATCCTCGGCGGGGCGTGGGCGACGTACTGGTACAACGGATTCCTCTACGAGTCGAACATCGCCAAGGGGTTGTTCGTCCACCAGTCGACCTCGCCTGAGGCCCAGACGCCGGTGGAGCTGGACTTCCTGAACCCGCAGACGTTCATGCCGCTCCCTGCGGTCCAGCCTGCGGCGAAGTGCAAGGGCAAGGACGCCACGCACGTCGGCACCGGTGGCAAGGACAACATCGTCGGCACCGGTGGCAACGACGTGATCGTCGCGCTTGGCGGCAACGACAAGATCAACGCCAAGGGCGGCAGGGACCTCGTCTGCGCCGGCGCCGGCAACGACAAGGTCAGCGGCAAGGGAGGCAACGACAAGCTGTTCGGACAGGCCGGCAACGACGTCCTGAACGGCGGAGCAGGAAGAGACCGCTGCGTGGGTGGCGGCGGCAATGATAAGGCCATCAAGTGCGAGAAGGAGAAGAGCATCGAGAGATAGCCTTGGCCTTGTCAGAGACAGCAACCGGCCCCCGGGTGAACCCCGGGGGCCGGTCCGCGTTTCAGCTGACGACGTGGATCAGGCC
>JBOGWD010000301.1:0-1637 GCA_050693275.1 Actinomycetota bacterium
CCAGCGTGTACATGGGGAGCAGCGGGGTCATCTGGCCCGTGTCGCCGAAGTCGTAGGCGAACCTCCCCTTGGTGAGCGTGGGGCAGGCCGCCGGCTCCGCGGCCACGAACCGTGCCTCGAGCTCGCCCCGCAGCTTCTGCCCCATGAACGGATAGGAGAACCCGGCGTAGTTCGACCCGCCCCCCACGCACCCGATGATCACATCGGGCTTCTCGCCGGCCATCTCCATCTGCACCTGCGTCTCCAGCCCGATGACGGTCTGGTGCAGGAGGACGTGGTTGAGCACGCTGCCCAGCGAGTACTTCGTGTCGTCGTTCTGGGCGGCGACCTCGATGGCCTCGCTGATGGCGATCCCCAGCGACCCCGGCGACTCCGGATCCTGCTCCAGAATGCTCTTGCCGGCCTCGGTGGTCGACGTCGGGGAGGGGCGAACCTCCGCGCCGAAGGTCTCCATGAAGATCCTCCGGTACGGCTTCTGCTCGTACGAGGCCCCCACCATGAACACCAGGCACTCGAGGTCGAAGAACGTGCAGGCCATCGACAGGGCCGAGCCCCACTGGCCGGCGCCGGTCTCCGTGGTGATGCGCCTGGTCCCGGCCTTCTTGTTGTAGTAGGCCTGAGCCACGGCCGTGTTGGGCTTGTGCGACCCCGCCGGCGAGTTCCCCTCGTACTTGAAGTAGATGTGCGCCGGCGTCTGGAGGGCCCGCTCCAGCCTGGTCGCCCGGAAGAGGGGCGTGGGCCTCCACAGCCGGTAGATGTCCAGGACCGGTCCGGGGATGTCGATCCACCCGTCCGTGGACACCTCCTGCATGATCAGGGCCTCCGGGAACAGCGGCGCCAAAAGGTCCGGCGTCACGGGCTCCTTGGTCCCCGGGTGGAGGGGCGGGAGGGGCTGCATCCCGGCCCCGGCGATGTCCAGCATGACGTTGTACCAGGCGGAAGGAAGGTCCTCGGGCTTCAGCAGGAACTGATTCCGTTCCTCCATGGCGGCCTCCTTCCGCTCGGGGAGGCTCAGAGTATGCGCGGTGTTCCCGGCGAGTCAACCCAAGCGGCCAATTCACCACGATGGGTGGCGATGTGCTGGACAGCGTCCGTCGAACGGCCCAATGCGCCAAACAAAATTGGGGCGAAAGGCTGATTCCATCGGCTCTGGGGCCGTGCCATCCTGGTGGGGAATGCGACCTACCCGGCCGTCCGTGTCCCTCACGCCTCGGCAGCGACAGGTGCTGTCGCTGATGGCCGAGGGCAAGACCACGCGCGAGATCGCCTACGAGCTGGGCCTCTCGCCGTTCACGGTCAAGAACTACATCGAACGCATCTACGAGCGACTGGGAGCCCTGGACCGCGTGCAGGCCGTCTCGATGGCCATGCGCGAGGGCCTCATCGACTAGCGCGGGCCACCGGCCCCGCTCGCAGTACACTCCTCCGGCGAGCCCATGGAGCTGAACGGCGCCAGCGTTCTGCTGACGGGAGGGTCCCGGGGCATCGGCCCGTACATCGCTCGTGCCCTCGTGTCCCGGGGGGCCCGGGTGACCCTGGCCGCCAGATCGGCCGAGGACCTCGACCACGTCCGGGATTCCCTCGGGGACGGACGCGTCGCGGTCGTCGCCGGGGACGTCACCAGCGAGGAGGACCGG
>JBOGWD010000302.1:0-7440 GCA_050693275.1 Actinomycetota bacterium
GCGTCCGGACCAAGTCGATGGAGGACGTGTTCGAGCGGCACTTCGAGCCGATGGGGATCCCGGTCGTGTTCAACCTGCCGCTCGGCCACGGGAAGCACCTGGCCACGATCCCGCTCGGCGTCACCGCGACGGTCGACGCCGATGCCCGGACGTTGACGATCGACGAGCCGGCCCTGGAGCCGGTGGAGGGAGGGGAGAAGTGATGGTTCGACGCCTGTTGGCGCTGCTCACCGCCACGCTCCTGTTCGGGGGGCTCACCCTGAGCACGGTCGAGGCCCAGACGCCCACGCCGGAGGACGAGACGGTCACGTTCGTCTACGGCGACTCGTCCGAGCCCAGCTCGCTCAACCCCTTCAAGGGGTACCTGGCCACCGACTTCTACTTCTGGGCCTGGTCGTACCACCTGCCGATCACGTTCGGCGTGGAGGATCTGGGAGCCGTGCCGGACTTCGTGACCGAAACGCAGGTCAGCGAGGACGGGATGACCTTCACGTACACGGTCCGGGACGACCTGACCTGGTCCGACGGCGAGCCCATGACCGCGCAGGACATGGCGTTCACGCTGAACGTCTACAAGGAGAAGCACGCCTACCTCCCCCAGGGGTACCTCGGGCTCGTGGAGAGCGTGGAGGCGCCCGACGACACGACGGTCGTCCTCCAGACCTCCGAGCCCACCAGCCTCTACTCGGGCGCCGCGCCCTACATGTACACGTACATCCTGCCGGAGCACGTGTGGAGCGAGCACGCGGACACCCCGAAGCAGTACGAGAACGTGCCGAACGTGGGAAGCGGGCCTTTCTTCATCGCCGAATACGAACGCGGGCAGTTCGTCCGCATGGAGCGCAACCCGCACTGGACCGGGCCGGAGCCGCAGATCGACGAGATGATCTACCGGATCTTCAACAACGACGACGCGGTGGCCGAGGCGCTGAAGGCCGGCGAGATCGACTTCGCCTATCTCGACACACCCAACGTGTTCAACTCCCTGGAGGGAGAGCCGAACATCGAGACGGTCTTCGGGCCCATCCCCGAGTTCGACGAGCTGGCCATGAACACGGGGTCGGCCTTTCAGGAACCCGACGGGGCGTTCGAGCCCCACGGCGACGGGCATCCGGCTCTGACCGATCCGGTGGTCCGCCGAGCCATGCGGATGGCCGTCAACAGCGAGGAGCTGGTCGAGAGGGTCCAGCTCGGCTACGGGCTCCCCGGCGACAGCATCATCCCGCCGGTCTCGATCGCCGGCGCCAGGTGGGAGCCGAGCGAGACGGAGCGAATCGTCTGGGATATCGAGGGAGCCAACCAGCTCCTGGAGGACGCGGGCTACGCCGACACCGACGGGGACGGCATCCGGGAGATGCCCCCTGGGTCGCTGGAGCCGGGTCGACCGCTGGAGTTCCGCTACTACACCCAGACCAACGACCAGAGCACGATCGAGGCCGCTCCCTTCATCCGGTCGTGGTTGGAGGACATCGGGATCGCCGCCGAGGTCACCGCCATGAGCAGCGGCCGTCTGGGGAACGAGATCAACGCCGGCACATATGACCTGTTCCACTGGGGCTGGATCCCCGATCCGGACCCCGACTCGGCGCTGTCCTGGTTCCAGTGCTCCGAGCGCCCCCCGGACGGTCGAACGTACGGCAACAACGACGCCTATTACTGCAACCCCGAGTACGACAATCTGTACGTCGAGCAGCGCACCACGCTCGACCCGCAGCAGCGGCTGGAAGTCATCCACGAGATGCAGCGGATGTTCTACGAGGACGCCGCCTACGTCGTCCTGTGGTACCCGCCGACGTTCCAGGCGTACCGGACCGACAGGTTCACCGGTTACCAGCCCCAGCCGGCTCCGGACGGTGACCTGCTGAGCGGGTACAGCCGCGATGCGGCGCTCTCGCTCCGGCTGGTCGGCGAGGAGGCCGGAGCCACCTCGACCGTGGCCCGGGGCATCCCTGCAGTGGTGTGGGTGGCGATGGCCGCCGGGGTCGTGGTCCTCGTCCTGGTCCTGATGCTGATGCGTCGACGAGGCGGCGCCGAGGATCGAGCCTAAGACCGAAGTCTGGGGAGAAGGGCCGTGCGTCGGTATGTCGCCGGGAAGGTGCTGCAGGCCTTCCTCACCCTGGCCTTCGTGCTCGTCTTCAACTTCTTCCTGTTCCGGGTGATGCCGGGGGACCCCATCGCGCTCCTGCTTCGGGGGACCTCGGCCATCTCCGCGGAGACCGTCCGGGAGCTGGAGCGGGACCTGGGACTGGACCAGCCGCTCCCGAGGCAGTTCCTCACCTACTCGGCCGACACGCTGACGGGGAACCTCGGGCTCTCGCTCACGACGGGCCGCCCGGTGACCGAGGAGATCGGGGCCCGGATCTGGCCCACCGTGCTCCTGGTTGGGGCCTCCACGATCGCCTCGGCATTCCTGGGGCTGCTGATCGGGATCTACGGCGGGTGGCGGCGGGGAAGTGCCTTCGACGTCGGGTCACTGGGCTTCTCGCTGGTGGCCTATGCCATGCCCGAGTTCTGGTTCGGGATCCTGGTCCTGCTGGCTCTGGCCGGGGGCGTGGGCTTCTTCCCGGCCATCTTCCCCACGGGCGGCTATCAGACTCCCGGCGCCGATCTCACCGGGTTTGGCCACGTGGTGGACGTGTTGAACCACATGGCGCTGCCCTGGCTCACCCTGACCGTGGCCTACCTGGGCGAGTACGCGCTGATCATGCGGTCGTCCATCCTCGACGTGATGGGCGAGGACTTCGTGACCACCGCGCGGGCCAAGGGCCTCCGGGAGAAGCAGGTCCTGTGGCGGCACACCGTGCCGAACGCGCTGCTGCCGACGATCACGGTGACCTTCCTCGGCCTCGGCTTCGTGTTCGCGGGGGCCATCACCATCGAGTACGTGTTCTCCTGGCCCGGCCTGGGCCTGCTGACCGTGACGGCCATCGACGACAAGGACTTCCCCCTGCTCCAGGCGCTGTTCCTCCTGTTCAGCGCGGCCGTGATCGTGTTCAACCTGATCGCGGATCTCCTGTACGCGTCCCTCGATCCCCGGGTCCGGGCCGGCTGAGCCGTGGCCAGGCCCCCGATCGGACCGACCGAGGTCGCCCCGCCTCCCGAGGGTCTGCCACCGCCCACCGAGCTGCCCCCTGCCGCGCCGACGAGCCCCCGGCGGATCGCCTGGGCCCGGCGTCGTCGCTCGCTGGCCCGAGTCGCTCGGATCTTCCGGCGGAACCGCATGGGGATGACCGGCCTGGCGATGCTCCTCTTCTTCATGGCCGTGGCCGTGCTGGCGCCGGTGATCGCCGACCGGGAAGCGCTGGACCCCACCTGTCCGTGTACCGGAGCGGCGCTCCAGCCCCCGAGCCTCGAGTTCCCGTTCGGCACCGACAACCTGGGCCGGTCGGTATTCGCCCTGACGATCTGGGGCTCCCGCATCTCGCTCCTGGTGGGGTTCTTCGCCACGCTGATCTCCATCCTGATCGGCTCGGTGGTGGGGATCGTGGCCGGCTACTACGGGAGGTGGACCGAGTCGGTGCTCATGCGGATCACCGACTGGTTCCTGGTGATCCCGTTCCTGCCACTGGCCATCGTGCTGGCCTCCCTTCTGGGGCGCTCGCTGGTGATCATCATCTTCGTCATCGGGATCACGTCGTGGCCGAGCACGGCCCGGATCGTCCGGGCCCAGGTCCTCTCGGTGAAGGCCCGGCCGTACGTGGAGCGGGCCCGGGCCCTCGGGGCCAGCAACTGGCACCTGGCCACCCGGCACATCCTGCCGAACGTCGGACCGCTCATCTTCGCCAACACCGTGCTGCTGGTGGCCATCGCCATCCTCTCTGAGACCACGCTGTCGTTCCTCGGCCTGGGTGACCCGCTGAGCACCTCCTGGGGAACAGTCCTGGAGGCGGCGTTCGGCGCCGGGGCGGGCACCGCCGGGAACTGGTGGTGGCTGGTGCCGCCGGGGGTGGCCATCGTGCTGGTGGTGCTGGCCTTCACGATGTGCGGGTATGCCCTCGACGAGATCCTCAACCCGAGGCTTCGGCGCCGGTGACGCTGCTCTCCGTTCGGGACCTCGATGTGGAGTACGCCACCCAAGGGGGGCCGGTCCCGGCGGTTCGCGGCGTCGACCTCGACGTCGAGCCCGGCCAGACGCTGGGACTCGCCGGCGAGTCCGGCTGCGGCAAGTCGACCATCGCCCACGCGATCCTTCGCCTCCTGCCCGAGGACACGCGGGTGACCGGGCGGGTCCTGCTCGAGGGCGAGGACGTCCTGACGATGTCGTTCGGCCGCCTCCGGGCCGCCCGATGGGATCAGGCGGCCATCGTGTTCCAGGGGGCGATGCACTCGCTGAACCCGGTGCGGCGGGTCGGGGAGCAGATCGCCGAGGCGATCCGTATCCACGACGCCAAGGTGACCGAAGCGCAAGCCGCCCGAAGGGCCGGGGACCTGGTGGAGCGGGTGGGCCTCCCCCGCAGACGATCCCGCGAGTACCCGCACGAGCTCTCGGGGGGACAGCGCCAGCGGATCATGATCGCCATGGCCCTGGCCTGCGCTCCCCGGCTCCTGATCGCGGACGAGCCGACCACCGCGCTCGACGTGATGGTCCAGGCCCAGGTGCTCACGCTGCTGAAGACATTGCAGGACGAGTTCCGGTTGGGCCTTCTGTTCATCACCCACGACCTGTCGGTGCTCCGGGAGCTGTGTGACCGCATCGCCGTGATGTACGCGGGCCGGGTGGTGGAGGAGGGCCCGGCCGCGTCCGTGTTGGGGACACCGGCCCACCCGTACACGCGGGCGCTGGCCGGCGCGTTCCCCTCGATCGGCGATCCCACCGATCGGCGGGCCCCCGGCGGCCTCGGCGGAGACCCGCCCGACCCGCAGCACATCCCCTCGGGGTGCTCGTTCCATCCGCGGTGCCCCGCTCGGTTCCAGCCCTGCGACCGGGTGGATCCGCCGCTGTTCCCGGTCGACCACGGGCGGCGGGCGGCGTGCCTGCTCCACGACCCGGCCCGGGCCACCGAAGGGGCGCTCGCGTGAACGACGCTGCGCTCCTGGAGATCCGAGACCTCCACGTGTCGTTCGCCGGCCGGCAGGGCCTGGTGGCGGGGCTGCTCGGACGGCGGACCTCGGAGGCCCGTGCCGTGGACGGCGTGGACCTGGCCGTGGGGGAGCGCGAGGTGGTGGCCCTGGCCGGCGAGTCCGGCTGCGGGAAGACCACGCTGGCCCGGACGATCCTCGGCCTGGAGCGGCCCCGGTCCGGGGAGATCCTGTTCGACGGGCAGCCCATCGGCGGGAACGGATTGCGGGCGTACCGGCGGAAGGTGCAGATGGTGTTCCAGGATCCGGCGGGCGCGCTCAATCCCCGGCAGACGATCTACGAGTCGGTGGCCGAGGGATTGCGGGTGCACGGGATCCACGAGGGGGAGGAGCGACGGGTGGGCGAGGCGCTCTCGTCCGCGGGCCTCCGTCCCCCGGACCGGTTCTTCCTCCTCTATCCCCACGAGCTGTCCGGTGGCCAGCGCCAACGCGTGGTCATCGCCGGAGCGCTCGTGCTCGAGCCCCGGATGATCGTGGCCGACGAGCCCGTGTCGATGCTCGACGCGTCCGTGCGCGGCGAGATCCTGTCGCTGCTGCTGCACCTCCGGGACGAATACGGCCTGGCGTTGCTGATCGTGACCCACGACCTCGGCCTGGCCTGGACCGTGGCCGACCGCGTCGCGGTGATGTACTTGGGGAAGATCGTGGAGCTCGGGCCGGCCGAGGAGGTCCTGACCCGGCCCCGTCATCCATACACGAAGGCGCTCCTCGATGTGGCCCCGGAGCGCGGTGGGGACCTGGCCGACCGGAAGGTCCTGGCCGGGGAGCCCCCCGACCCCACCCGGATCCCCTCGGGTTGCCGGTTCCACCCTCGGTGCCCCGAGGTCGCCTCGGGCCGCGCCGCGGCCCTCGGTCAGGAGGAGCGCTGCCGGGGCGAGATCCCCGCGCTGCGAGAGGTCGCCCCCGGACACTTCGCCGCCTGCCACCTCGCCTGATTCCCCTCGAAGGGCCCGCCGCCGCCCCGGGGGCACGGCTACTGGAAGTCGCGGGGGACGGACTCCGACCAGTCGCGGCGGCGGATCTCGCGGCCGTTCTCGGCCAGGGTTCGGCGGAACCGGTAGTGGAACGTTTCGGCGTCTGATCGAAGCGACAGGCGGGTTCGCCAGGTCACCGTACGCCCGGGCAGCGTCACGTGGATGTCGCCCTCGCCGAGCGCGCCCGCGAGATCGGGACGATCGTCGGACACCTTGAACCGGAGGTACTCGATCGACCTCAGGCGGCCCCACGGGAACCGCGTCTCCTCCTCACCCCTCCAGGACGCCATGGCGGAGCCCTCGGAGCGAACGATCTCCCAGGGCGTCGGATGGACGTCGCCCTCTTTGGCGATCTCCGGCGGGGCCGGTGGCTTCCGCGGAGGGTCGAACCGCGGAGCGGCCTTCGCCTCCAGCGGGACGACCGGAAGGATCAGGTGCGAGTCGGGGGCGTGCAGGGACATCGTCATCGGGTAGGGCGTGGGCCACATCATCGGCCACAGGTGGTTCGACACGGCCAGACGGATGCGGTGGCCGACGGGGAACACCCACGAGGTGAACCGCATGGGGATCTCGAAGCGGTCGACGACGGCGGGCTCGAGCGGCTCCGGTCGCTCGGCCGACCGGCGGTGGGCGCCGTTCAGGCCGCCGCCGCTGACCATGGTGACCCCGCCGTCGGGCGCCACGTCCGAGAGCCGGGCGAAGAAGTGGGCCAGGGGCGCGTCGACCGATGCGTGGAGGAAGGCTCGCGGGAACCCGATGATGGCCTCGTCCTGCTCGAGCGCCTCCGTCTCGTACACCAGGCACGTCTCGTCCAGCGAGGCCTGGTCGACGGGGAGCTCGCCCCACCACGCCCCCGCCTCGGCCCCCGCGCTCGGTCGGTAGGGGAGGCGGTGCACGGCCTCCCGGCCGGGGCGCTCGCCGAGCGATCCGTCGTCGCGGAGATGAAGGGCGCGGTCCTCGGCCCCTCCGATCGGCCAATCCTCCCCTCGCCACGTCCCGGGAACGACCTCGAGGGTGGGGTCGGGCGGATGCCACGACCGGAGGTACACGGTCAGGCGAGGCTCGTCGAGGATGCCGGTGTCCTCGTCCTTCAGCCACCGGTCCCACCACCGCACGGCCTCGCGGCGCCACTCGATCTCGGGACCCGGCGTGGCGTCGTGCGGCCAGGCGTGGTTCCACGGTCCCACGACGCCCCGGGTCGGCGCGGGAACGTGCCCGAGCATCCGGGGGATGCTGTCCCGGTAGCCGTCGAGGTAGCCCCCGACCATCATCGCGGGGACCTGGAGACGGTCGTACTCGGGAGCGAGCGACCCACGACGCCAGAACGGGCCGTCCCGCTGGTTCCGGAGCCACGAGAGCACCCACGGCTCCGCGTCGAACCGGTTCG
>JBOGWD010000303.1:0-4139 GCA_050693275.1 Actinomycetota bacterium
CGCAAGGTCCTTTCGAACGTGCTGGCCAGCCAGCACGAGATCCACGGGCGGTTCGGGGGAGTGGTCCCCGAGCTCGCCTCTCGTGCGCACCTGGAGCGCCTGAACCCCCTCATCGACGACGCGCTCGAGGAGGCCGGCACCGGCTGGGGCGAGATCGAGGCGGTGGCCGTGACCCGCGGACCGG
The DNA here is from genome assembly GCA_050693275.1 of Actinomycetota bacterium. GTDB lineage: Bacteria > Actinomycetota > UBA4738 > UBA4738 > CALAEC01 > CALAEC01. The sequence continues at coordinate 185 of JBOGWD010000303.1, forward strand.
GCCTGGCGGGCGCGCTGCTGGTGGGGCTGGCCACGGCCAAGGCCATGGCCCTGGCCCTGGACGTGCCGCTGATCGCCGTGAATCACCTCGAGGGCCACATCTACGCGAACTTCCTGGAGCACGGCCCGCCCGAGCCTCCGTACGTCGTGCTGCTCGTGTCCGGCGGCCACACCATGCTCGTGCACATGCCGGAGGAGCATCGATACGAGATCCTCGGACAGACCGTGGACGACGCCGCGGGAGAGGCGTTCGATAAGGTCGCCCGCTTCCTGGGCCTCGGCTATCCGGGGGGTCCGGTGGTCGACCGGCTGGCGCTGACCGGCGATCCCCAGGCCGTGCGGTTCCCTCGGGCCATGGCGTCCTCCGGGGACTTCGACTTCTCGCTCTCGGGCCTGAAGACCGCGGTGATCCGCCACGTCCGGGGGGAGCGAGCGGCCGACAGGCAGACGTCTCTGGAGGATCTGGCCGCGTCGTTCCAGGAGGCCGTGGTTGACGTGCAGGTCCAGAAGACCGTGACCGCCGCCGAGGCCACCGGCGTCCGCACCGTTCTGATGGGCGGAGGCGTGGTTGCCAACAGCCGGCTGCGGGAGCGGATGGCCGCGGAGACGGACCGCCGCGGGCTCCGGCTGCTGGCGCCTTCACCGGAGCTCTGCACCGATAACGCGGCCATGATCGGCGCGGCCGGTCACTTCCGGCTGGCCTCGGGGGAGCGGTCCTCCTTCGACGTCTCGGCGGAACCGGGACTCCCTCTCGGCTAGCATGCGCACAGCGTGAGCGAGGAAGCCGACGGCACCGTCCTGATCACCGGGGCGGCGGGGTTCGTGGGGTCGCACCTGTGCGACCGGCTCCTGGCCGAGGGACGCCGGGTGGTGGCCATCGACGACCTGTCAAGCGGCAAGATCGCCAACCTCGCCGAGGCCCGTTCGTACGGCAAGCTGTTCAGCTTCGAGCACCTCGACGTCAGGGCGGAAGGCCTCTCGGCCCTGTTCGAGCGACACCATCCCGAGGCGGTGATGCACCTGGCCGCCCAGCCCAGCGTGACGGTGTCGTCACAGGACCCCCTGTTCGACGCCGACGTCAACGTGCTGGGGACGATCAACGTCCTCCAATGCGCGGTTCGAACGGAGGTGCGGAAGATCGTGTTCGCGGCCTCGGGGGGGACGATCTACGGCGAGCCCCGGCGGCTGCCGGTCAAGGAGACCGGGGCGGCCGGCGGCCGGCCGCTGTCCCCGTACGGCATGTCGAAGAAGACGGCCGGCGAGTACCTGGCCCTGTACCAGCGGTTCAAGGCCATCGACCATACCGCCCTGGCCCTGGGGAACGTGTACGGGCCGCGGCAGGACCCCCACGGCGAGGCCGGCGTCATCGCCATCTTCGCCGGGAGGATGCTCGCCGGGGAGGAGTGCACGATCAATGGGGACGGGAACCAGACCCGCGACTACGTGTTCGTCAGCGACACGGTGGACGCCTTCAGCAGGGCCCTCGACCGGGGGTCCGGGAGGCTGATCAACGTGGGAACCGGACTGGAGACCAGCGTGAACCTGCTGTACCGGATGCTCGCGGAGATCATGGGCGTGGAGCGGGATCCCGATTTCGGCCCGCTCCCCACCGGCGAGGTCCGCCGGATCGCCCTGGACATCTCGCTGGCCGAGTCGGAGCTCGGGTGGCGCCCGTGGACCCACCTTGAGGACGGCCTCGGCGAGACCGTGGCGTTCATGAAGGGCGTGTAACGAGGAGGGGGCGGCCAGCTATTGCCACCCCCTCCTCCCTCCGGCAGGTCTCTGGCTCTCAGACCCTCTTTCTGACGTCGGCAGGCCCCGAGCGCAGTGGCGGCGCCTCCGAGTCGGTGGGCTCCAGGAACAGGGTGGTCCGGGTGACGTTGAACGTATCCGACCCGGTCCACACGACACCGAGCTGGATGTCCGCGAAGCTGTTGGGGGTGAGCACCAGGGGGGTCCCAGTGTAGGTCCGGCAGGTGCTGTCATCCCGGTCGGTGCCATCGTTCGCGACGAAGTTCCCGTTCGTAGCGTTCCCGTTATTCGAGAACGTTCGCAACAGCGACACATTGCTGAGGGTCACGTCAGCGCCGGTCGCGCTGTAGCATAGCTGCATCCCGGTCAGCTCGAGGCTGTTCCCGTAGAGGGTGACCGGGATGTCTGGGTACATATGCAGCGTGGTGCTCGTGGCCGCGCTGGCCGAGACCCTGGTGAACCCGAAGAAGTTCTCGTCGATCGTCACCGCGCCCAGGAACGCCCGCCACGGCTTGAGGACGGCGATCCTGATCGGGCCCTGATCCTGGACGAACCCGGCCGAGTCGATGCCGTCGAGCAAGTCGGCGTTCTGAGCGTTGGTCGCGTTCTGGGCGTTGGTCGCGTTCTGGGCGTTGGTAGCGTTCTGAGCGTTGGTCGCGTTCTGAGCGTTGGTCGCGTTCCCGACGGTCTCGCCGACGTTGTAGTACCGCGGATCCGTGTGCTTGAAGAGATGGTTCAGCTTCTTGGTCACGTGAGCGACCGCCGGCTGCAGCAGGTTCGCCCCGATCACCAGGGCGATCAGGACCACGGCCGCGCCGCGGAGCCTTCCGAATCGTGGCTTGTCGACCATGTGTCTCCCCTTTCATCGTCGAGCCAGACCAAGCAACAGCGCTCATCGGGCGAGGGATCGCACCTGTCTAACTGACACCCCCTTCCGGATCGCCGCGAAAGAACGGGCCTCCGGCAGTCTGTCCACCGCGGAGGTCGGCTGTCAATGGGTCGTGAGGATACGGAACGGCTCCAGTGGAACGGGTGTGGGGCGGGGTCGCCGAGAGCGGCCCCGCCCGACCCGTTACTTCGAACAGACGGCCTGTGTTTCGACCTGGACAGGATTGCTGGTCGCGTTGGCCCACTCGACGGTCCAGCCGACCGGCCGACTCCCGGCGGGGACCGGGTAGCTCTCCAGCGTCAGCACGGCCTCGCCGGTCGAGGTGTCGTACGAACCGCCGAGGCCCCCGCCGTCGATGGCCTGGAACCCGGTCGGGCAGAGCACCGTCCCGGTCGCTCCCTGCCCCGCGCCCACCGTGGTCGAGGTGGACACGATGGTCGTGTTGCCCAGGAACAGCTTGTGCGCCTTCTTCTTCGTGAGGAAGGCGGCCGCCTGGCCGACGGTGGGCGTGATGAGGGCCGCGCCGGCGATCGCACCGATCACGACCAGGGCGGGCCACCGCCAGGTGACCCGATGGATCTTGATGAGGTTCTCCATCGCGCCCACCTACTTCGAGCAGATGGCGTAGGCGGTGACGTCGAGGCTGCCGGTATCGGGTGATCCGACAACCGCCTCGATCTGCCAGCCCACCGACCGACCTCCCGCGTTCACGGGGGCACTCTCGAGGAGGATCATGATTTGCGTCTGCGTGGCGAGGTCGGTGACCAGCGCCGGTGAGTTGGCACCTCCGCCGGTGGCCTGCTGGCCCGGAGCACACAAGACCGTGATCTGGCGACCCTGGTTGTCCGGCACGTTCTGCGTCTGAGTGAGGATGGTCGTGTTGCCCAGGAACAGCTTGTTCGCCTTCTGCTTCGTCAGGAAGGCGGCCGCTCCGCTGACGCTGGGAGTGATGATGGCGGCGCCGACCAGGATGGCCATGATCGAGAGTGGCACCGATCTGGTGATCCGCCGCCGGAAGCCGGACAGCGTGCTAAATGAACCCCTCCTTTGGACGCGCGGGCACCGATAAGGTCAGTGTTCCGCGAGTGGCGTCCCCCCTTTCCTCCCGATCCCCTGGGACCGGAAGTATCGTCTCGGCGGCCCGGTGCCGTCAAGGGGCGGTTGCCGTCGGCCGCCCCCGTCGGCTAGACTTAGCACTCGGAAAGGTCGAGTGCTAACGGCAAGGAGGGAGTCAGCCAATGGCCAAGGGAAAGTTCAGCCTCCAGCCCCTGGACGACCGGATCGTGGTCAAGCCGGGCGAGGAGGAGGAGACGAC
>JBOGWD010000304.1:0-1146 GCA_050693275.1 Actinomycetota bacterium
TGGAGGCGTCCACCATCCATGATGTGGCGGACCTCGCAGCCCGCGGCGACCAGCGCGTCGGCCAGCATCCGCCGGTGGCACCGCCACCACAGCGACTCGGCACACATCACGGCCGTGGGGATCTCCCGCGAGGACGCGATCAGCCGGTCCCGCGCGGCCCCGAAGACCTCGGTCTCCATGTGGTCGGCATACCCGCGGAAGCCTGGTGAGCGGAGGGCGGTGTGCCGCGAGTCGGGCCGGGCCCGCCGCCAGCCCCCCAGCGCCTCGCCCTCCCAGACGTAGTCGATGCCGGTATGGGTCAAGGTGGCGGTCAGAGCGTCCCGGCCGAACTGCGGATGCTTCCGGGAGCCCGGGGCCGTTCGCACGTCGACCACCCGCCGGACCCCCGCGCCCCGCAGCAGCTCGAGGAACGTCTCGGCGTCCCGGGCGCCGTGGCCGATGGTGAACATCGTGACGGTCGGCGCGGGATCCAGGGCCACCGGGAGGGCGGTCCGGGCCCACGTGGAGAGGGGCCGTCCCTCGCGCCACCCCTGGTATTTCGCGGCAAGGAGGTGACGGGCCTCCGCCTCCTCGGCGGGATCCTCCACCACCCGCCCCACGGCCGGACGGGCCCGATCACCGACGCGGACCTCGACGCGCGGATCGGCCAGGAGGTTGCGGACCCAGTCCGAGCGATCCCCGCCGCCCGAGAGCACGTACAGGGTGCCGTCGCGCTGCCCGAACCAGATCTCGATCTGGTGCGGGCGGCCCGTCCGCCGCCCCCGGGTGGTCACGTAGCAGAAGGCCTCGTCGGCCACGAACCCATCATGGCAGGCTGACGTTGAGGGCCAGCCTCGGCTAGCCTGATGTCAGGTCACGCGGGAGAGGAGGAAGCATTGCCGTCGATCAACATGGTCACCGAGATCCCCGGCCCGAAGTCCCGGGCCGTCATCGAGCGGAAGGAGAGGGTGGTCGCCGAGGCCCTGAGCCTCCACGCGCCGACGGTCATCGATCGCGGCCAGGGGGCCACCTTCACCGACATCGACGGCAATACCCTGCTCGACTTCTCCGGCGGGCTCGGCTGCCACATCGTCGGGTACTCCCATCCCAAGGTGGTCGAAGCGGTCCGTGCCGCGGCGGCTCGGTTCTCCCACACCGACTTCTCGG
>JBOGWD010000305.1:0-4419 GCA_050693275.1 Actinomycetota bacterium
TCCGGGCGTACCGCCGGGTCGCCCTTCGCCTCCCCCACGCGCTGGTGCTGGCCGGCCCGAACGGGTGGCGCTCCCAACGCCTCCACCGCGAGGTGGCCGTCCCCGGCTCTGGCCGGATCGTGCTCACCGGGCGGGTCTCGGCCGAGGACCTCGACGCCCTGTACCGGGGCGCCGACGCGTTCTGCTACCCGTCGCTGTACGAGGGATTCGGCCTTCCGATGCTGGAGGCCATGGCCCGGGGCGTGCCCACGATCGTGGCCGATGCCTCCTCGCTCCCCGAGGTCGCCGGGGATGCCGCCGTCCGCGTGGATCCGCGCTCCGTCCGGGGGCTGGGCCAGGCCATGGAGCGGGTCCTCACGGACCGGGAGGAGGCCGCCCGCCTGGCGGAGGCGGGCCGGCAGCGGGCCGCCATGTTCTCCTGGGCCCAGACCGCCCGGATGACGATCCGGGTGTACGAGTCGTGACGGACCTGACCTCGCTCCGATCGACGTTCCCGGCGCTGGAGCGGGTCACGTACCTCAACACGGCCACGGCCGCGCCGGGCGCCATCCCGGTCCTGGAGGCCCTCAACCGGGTCGAGGCCGAGTGGGAGTCCGGCGAGTTCTCCTGGCAGGGATGGGAGGGAGAGGGCGAGGCCACCCGGGAACTCTTCGCCTCGCTGGTGGGGGGGCGGGGGGCCGACGTGGCCCTCCAGTCATCGGTCTCCGAGGCGGCCGCCACCGTGGCTGCGTCCCTGCCCCCGGGACGGGTCGTGGTCGGCGAGCGGGAATTCGCCAGCAACCTCTTTCCGTGGCTGGCCCTCCGAGGCCGCGGCTTCGACGTGGTCGAGGTCCCGTCGCGCGAGGGGGTGGTCCGCACGGAGGCGCTCCTGGATGCGATCTCGGAGGACACGACCCTCGTCGCGGTCACCGAGGTGCAGTCGTCGAACGGGTTCCGGGTCCGCCTCGAGGAGCTCGGCCGGCGATGCCGGGAGGTCGGCGCCCGGCTGTTCGTGGACGGGGCCCAGTCTGTCGGCGCCCTTCGCCTCGACGTCGATACCGCCGGCGCCGACTTCGTGGCCGCGCACGGGTACAAGTGGCTCCTGGCCCCCCGGGGGGCGGCGTGGCTGTGGGTTCGGCCCGAGCGGCTCGAGGAGGTGGAGCCCCTGGCGCCGAACTGGAAGTCGGTGCCCGATCCCTACGCCGAGTACTACGGCGGTCCCATGCGGCTGGCGTCCACCGCCCGGAAGCTCGACGCCACGCTGGCGTGGTTCTCGTGGCCGGGGGCGAAGGCGGCCCTGGAGCTGCTGCGCTCCGTCGACGCCGAGGCCGTGGAACGCCGGTGCCTGGAGCTGGCCGGGGCGTTCCGGGAGGAGGCCGGCCGGCGGGGCTTCGACCTGGTCCCCCAGGAGGAGCCCACCCAGATCGTCGGCGTCCGCATCGCCGATCCGAGGGCAGTCCGGGAGCGGCTGCTGCGGCGACGGGTTGTCGTCGCCGTCCGGGCCGACCTGGTCCGCCTGGGCTTCCACGCCTACAACGACGAGTCGGACGTGGTCACCGCGCTCGACGCCCTGGGCTCGGTCTAGACTCGCCAAACCATGCCGTGGATCGAGCAGATCCCCCACGAGGACGCCGAAGGGCTCCTGAAACGGGAGCTCGACGCCGCCATCCGGCGAGCCGGGCGGGTGTGGCACATCGTCCACGTCATGAGCCTCAACCCGGAGGCGATGCGGGACAGCATCCGTTTCTACGCAACGATCATGTTCGGGCCGTCGCCGCTCTCGCGGGCCCAGCGCGAGCTCCTGGCCACAGTCACCTCGGCCGAACTCGACTGTCACTACTGAATCCAGGCCCACGCCCACGACCTCCGTGCCGAGGTCGGGAAGGAGATGCCTCCGGAGGCCGCGGACGAATACGTCCACGCGGTGGCCCGCGACTGGCGGAGCGCGCCGCTGGAACCGGTCGACCGCGCCCTGTGCGAGTTCGCGGCCAAGCTGACCGGTGAGCAGGATGCCATGTCGTCCCGGGACCTCGACCGGCTCCGGACGCATGACCTCGACGACCGGGCCATCCACGACGCGGTCCAGGCCGTCGCGTACTTCAACTACATCACTAGGATCGCGGACGCGCTCGGCGTGGAGCCCGAGGACTTCATCGGGCCGTGGGGCCGAGGGTAGACTCCGGCCGCGGCCATGGACGACCCCGACCAGGGCACCGAGCTCGATCCCTCGCACCTCGAGGAGCTGAAGGAGCGGGTCGCCGGGTCCCCGTTCCACCGCTGGGCGGGCATGGAGCTGGTCCGGGTGGGAGGCGGCGAGGCCGAGCTGACCGTGGACCTCCAGGAGCATCACTTCAACCCCCAGCGGATCGTCCACGGTGGGATCATCGCCGCCCTGGCCGACACCGCCATCGGGCTGGCCCTGCGGTCGACCCTGGCCGCGGGGCACACCCACCAGACCGCCCAGCTGGGCGTCCACTTCCTGGCCAAGGGGGAGGGGAGCCGGCTGATCGGCCGGGGCCGGGCCCTCCACACGGGCAAGCGCATGGGCTACGGCGAGGCCTAGGTCCTCGACGGCGGCGGCAGGCTCCTGGCTCGGGCCACGGCCACGTTCATCGTCCTCCCCGCTCCCGGCGCCTTCTGAGGCCTCCCGGGGGAAAATCCCCTTCCGCCCGTTTCCTCCGGGCCTCTCCTTGCCGATTACTAGGGCAGGAGAAGCCGTCGAAGGAGGAGGGAACTCATGCGACGCAACCGCACGGCGCTCATCGCCTCGGGCCTGGTCCTCGCCCTGGCCTTGGGCGGGGCGGCCCTGGGCGCCCCCCCGGCCGAGGTAGCGCTGAAGCGGCTGAAGGTGAAGCCGTTCGTGTTCGACCCCGATGCGACCGGGATCGTGAGCTCCAGGTGGGTCACCCATCAGGGCCTGGCCGACGCGGGGAAGAGCGACCATGCCCTGGTCCTGAAGAAGGAGGGGACCACCGCCACGAACGCGTCGTCCGGCGGGAGCGTGCACGGGGTGAAGAACCTGGCCCTCACCGAGCTGGGGTTCGACTACGAGGTCGGGGGCCACTGCGGCGCCGGCGCTCCCCGGTTCAACGTCACCCTCGTCGACGGCACCGTGTTCTTCTTCGGCTGCATCCACGGCGACGTGGTGGAAACGCTCACCGATCGCGATGGCGACATGTGGAACCGGGTCCGGTTCACCGACGCGGACGCCTTCCCCGCGGACGGCCTGTCGGTGTGGCCGAGCTTCGGCACGGCCCAGGCGCAGGCCGTCCACGTCGTCTTCGACGAAGGGAACGACGTCGGGGTCGGCTTCACCCGGCTGGACAACATCGACGTCAACGGCAAGCTGATGGGCAAGCCCGGCGCGGGCGTCCCGAAGAAACAGCACTAGTCGCCGAGTCAGAGGTCGAGGAGGCGGGAGGCGTTCCCCACCAGGATCGCCTCCCGCGCTTCTTCGGAAAGCCCCAGGTCCTCGAACTCCTCGAACCACCGGTCGAGCTCGATGAACGGGTAGTCGCTTCCGAACAACGTTCGCTCGTTCAGCCGCTTCCCCGCTTCCCGGACGACCTCCGGCGGCAGGTACCCCGGGGCCCAGCCGGAGAGCTCGATCCACACGTTCGACTTGTGGAGGGCGATGGCCAGGCACTCGGGGTGCCACGGCCACCCGAAGTGCGCCGCGATCCAGGTCACCCCGGGGAAGTCGGCCGCCACCGCGTCGAGGAACCCCGGGTGGGAGTAGCGGATCTTGGTCCCGCCGGCGCCCGGCGTTCCCGCGCCGATGCCGCACGTCCCCGTGTGGAACAGCAGGATCATCCCGAGCTCCTCCGCCTTCTTCCACAGCGGGGAGCGAGCGGGCTCGCCGGGGTGGAACGCCTGCATGGTGGGGTGGAACTTGAGGCCCTTCAGCCCGAGGTCCGCGGCCCGCTGCATCTCGTCGAGGGCGTCGGGGGCGTGCGGGTCGACCGACCCGAAGCCCATCAGCGTCCCGGGGTACCGGTCGGACAGCCCGGCCATGAACTCGTTGCCCAGCCACGGCCGGCCGGTCACGGTCCGGTCGTCCCAGTCCAGCACCACCCCGAGCACATCTCGCTGACGGTACTCCTCGGCCACCTGGTCGAGGGTCCTCCGCTCCGGCGACTTCCGGAAGTATCGCTCGGTGGCCGCCAGGTGCGGCCCGATGGCGTTCTCCAGCCACTCGTCCGTGGGGAGGTGGACGTGCAGGTCGACGGCTCTCGGCACGGCCCTACGGCTTCGAGTAGTCGTAGAACCCCTTGCCGCTCTTCCGGCCCAGGAAGCCGGCGTGCACCATCCGGCGAGCGACCGGCGGCGGAGCCACGTCCGGATCCTTGAACTCGTCGTACAGGACCTCGGCCACGGCCATCATGGTGTCCAGGCCGATCAGGTCGAGGAGCTCGAACGGGCCCATCGGATGGCTGAGGC
>JBOGWD010000306.1:0-11968 GCA_050693275.1 Actinomycetota bacterium
ATCGAAGCGAGGCTGGTCCGGCGGTGCTCCGCCTGTGGGAGCCGCCGGACGAGAACCACCGCAGGCTGCGCCCGGAGAAGCCCCAGATGGTCGCCCGGGGACGCGGGTTCGATTCCCGCCACCTCCAAGAGCGCTTCACCTTCGGGCGGAGCGTTCTTGGAGGTGACGTCCAGCCCCTCATAGCGCCGCAGGATCTCGCGTGCCCACTCGACCGCATCGCGCACGGGAACGCCCGAGCGCTGCGGCCGCACCCAGAGCTCGAGGTTCTGGGTACGGTTGTCGTCTCGAACCTAATTGCCGGCACGTCCCGCCAGCCTTGCCTGCGGTGGTAGGCGTCGAGTTCCTCGGGCCTGCCTTCCGACTGACTCAGCGTCTGGGGGAGGACAGGTCGCCCGAGGAACCATCCTCCAGGGTCTCTGCTTCGAAGACCTGAGCGGGAGGCTATGCTCGGCGTGCTGGTGGGGACGGAGCGGTTGGAAGACATCGGTGACGCCCGGCTCGTGGTGGCGATCGCCCGGAAGCACACGGATGCGCTCGCCGAGGTGTATCGGCGGTACGCCGGCGCGGTCCTCGCCCTGGCCCGCAGGGTCGTTGGCGACCCGCGCCTGTCCGAGGAGGTCGTGCAGGAGGTGTTCCTGGGTCTCTGGAACGCGCCGGAGGCGTTCGACCCGGAGCGCGGTTCCCTGCGCTCGTTCCTCCTGGCGAAGACGCACGGCAAGAGCGTCGACATCGTCCGCGCCGAGGTCTCGAGGCGGGGCCGAGAGGAGCGGGAGGCCAGGCTTCGAGCCGAGTCAGGATACGACCTGGAACGAGAGGTGTGGGACCTGGCGATGGCGGATCGGGTGCGCACGACGATGGAGGGGCTCCCCGAGGGGGAGCGGCGTGCGATCGAGCTCGCCTACTTCGGGGGGCAGACGTACCGGGAGGTGGCGGCCACGCTCGGCGAGCCGGAGGGAACGATCAAGTCACGGATCCGGACGGGTCTCAAGCGACTGCGGGGGTCCCTGCGGGAAGCAGGGGTTGATGAGCCGTGAGCACTGAGATCAACGAGCCAAGGCACGAGGACGTCGAGGAGCTGCTCGGCGCCTACGCGCTTGACGCCGTCCCGGAGGACGAGCGGCAGATGGTCGAGGAGCACCTGGCCCTCTGCCAGGTCTGCCGGAACGAGGCGAGGGAGCATCAGGAGACCGCTGCCATGCTGTCCGGGGGCGCCGCGGCTCCTCTCGGCGTGTGGGATCGGATCGCCACTGCCCTTGAGGTGTCCGCGCCGGCCAGTCTTCAGGCGGCGCGTGGGGCGCGGGCGCCCCGAAAGATCGGTCGGTGGGCGACCGGGATCGCCGCCGCCGCCGCGGTCGCGGCCATCGTCGTCCTCGGCCTCAGGGTCGTTGAGCAGGACCGCCTCCTGGACCGGGTGGCCGGTGTGACCGAGGAACAGGCGCTGGCCCGGGCGGCCGGCGCGGCCCTCCGCGACCCGGAGGCCCGGCGGGTCACCCTGCGCTCCCCCGATGGCGCCCTCTCGGTCGAGGGGGTGCTCCTGCCCGACGGCAAGGGCTACCTGGTCCGCCACAACCTCCGCCCGCTCTCCCCAGACCGCACCTACCAGCTGTGGGCCCTCGGGGACGCCCCGCCGATCTCGGCCGGCGTGCTCGGCTCGGACCCGGGCGTGGTCGCGTTCTCCGTCGATCCACGGGTCGGCGGGCTGGCCATCACGGAGGAGGACGCCGGTGGGGTGGTGTCCAGCGAGAACGACCCGCTCGCCGTCGGCGAGCTCCAGAGCGCGTAGCGCTCCAGCCTCCACGCCATCCATCTCCGTTCCGGCTCCGAATCCTCTGCGTGGACACGAGGTGGGGAGGTGAGGGAGCACCACCCGCGACGACCTTCGCGGGCGTTCGGTCGATCTCCAGCGCAGAGAGGAGCACGTGATGCGATCTCGATTGCGAGTCGCCGCGCTCGCCGGAACCGCCACCGTGGCGCTCACCGCCGGCGTTCTCACGGGGCTCGGGCCCGTGCCAGGTGGCGCATCCAGCCACCGGGAAGCCCCGCTGATCTCAGCGGACCCACAGGCGGACACCACGGACGTCTACATGTTCCGAAGCCCGGACAACCCCGACACGGTGACCATGGTGGCGAGCTGGCTTCCGTTCGAGGAACCCGCCGGTGGGCCGAACTTCTATCGGTTCGACGACCAGGCGTCCTACGACTTCAACATCAGCAACGATGGGGACGCCAAGCCGGAGATGGTCCTCCGGTTCGACTTCACCGACCACCTCCGTTCGGGAGGCACGTTCCTGTACAACACCGGGCCGGTCACGAGCCTGGACGACCCGGACCTGAACTTCTCCCAGACCTACGACCTGTCCAAGCTGACCTTCAAGGACGTGAAGAAGAAGATCAAGCGGCCGAACGGGAAGAAGAGGACGAAGAGGTTCACCAAGACCAAGACGCAGCTTCTCGTGGACGATGCACCGGTCGGGCCGTCTCGGGTCGGAGACGCCTCCATGCCGGACTACCCCGGCCAGCTGTTTCAGCCGGCCGTCACCCCGTTCCTCGACGGCGCGGCCAAGACGTGGGCGGGGCAGTCGGACGACGCCTTCTTCCTGGACCTCCGGGTGTTCGACCTCCTGTACGGAGCCGACTTCTCCGAGGCGGGGGACGAGACCCTTCTCGGGTTCAACGTCCAGTCGATCGCCGTCCAGCTCCCGAGGAGCTTCCTGGCCAAGGACGGCGACGTCGACGCCAACCCCGTGATCGGGACGTGGGCGACGACTTCGCGGCGGAGCACCAGGGTGCTCAAGCCGAACGGCACCCAGAAGCACGTGGGCAAGCTCGTTCAGGTGTCCCGTCTGGGCATGCCCCTGGTCAACGAGGTGGTCATCCCGATCCAGGACAAGGACAGGTGGAACGCGTCCCGGCCGAAGGATGACGCCCAGTTCCTGAGCTACGTGACGGACCCGGAGCTCCCCAAGCTGATCCAGGCGATCTACGGCATCCCGGCTCCGGCCACGCCGAGGGACGACCTGGTCCAGGTGTTCCTCACGGGCATCCCGGGCCTGAACCAGCCGGCCGGGGTCCAGCCCAGCGAGATGCTCCGGCTCAACATGACCACGCCGGTCTGCGAGCCGGGGACCTGCCCCGAGTACTCGCGTCTCGGCGTGATCGGCGGCGACGTCGCCGGGTACCCGAACGGGCGACGGCTGGCGGACGACGTCATCGACATCTCGCTCCAGGTCGTGGAGGGCGAGCTGGTGGGGAGCCCGAACGACCTCGCCGACGGGGTCGATGCGAACCCCGAAGGGTTCGGCTCGTCGTTCCCATTCGCCCAGGTGCCCACGACGGGGTCGGATCCCGATCCGCACTAGGGACGAGCTGGTCCGAGGGGCCCGGCCGAGCGCCGGGCCCCTCCGGGCCGCCAGGGAGGGATCGTGAGAGAAACGAGACGGTTCGCGGCGGCGATGGTCCTGGCCGGAGCGATGCTCGTGGCCGGTGCGGCCGTCGGCGGGCTGCGGGGGAGGCCCGAGCAAGCGGGCGCGCCCGTCTTCCCTTCGGCGTTGGGTTCCATGCCGTCCGGCCCTCGGGGCGTGGGCGGCCTGGATGCCACCGTGGCGCAGCTCCAGGACCGGTTGCGGGTGGTCCCGACGGACTGGCGGGCCTACGCCTCCCTGGGCCTGGCCTACCTCCAGGAGGGCAGGCTCACCGCGGACCCGGCGTGGTACCCGAGGGCGGAGCGGGTTCTGGATCGGTCGCTCGCCCTCGAGGGGACCGAGAACTTCGAGGCCCTGCTGGGCATGGGCGTGCTGTCCCTGGGACGGCACGACTTCGCCGGTGCCCTGGAGTGGGGGAGGCGAGCCCGAGCCGTGAACCCCTACAACGCCGACGCCCGCGGCGTCATCGGCGACGCCCTGGTGGAGCTGGGGCGGTACCCGGCGGCCGCCAGGGCGTACCAGGCCATGATCGACACCCGTCCCAACCTCTCGTCCTACGCGCGGGTCTCCCTCTACCGTGAGCTGACGGGCGACGTTCCGGGGGCCGTCGAGGCGATGGCGCAGGCCGTGGAGCTCGCGGCCACCCCAGAGGACGCGGCATGGGCCGGCTACCATCTCGGCGAGCTGCACTTCGGCTCGGGACGGCTCGCCCCCGCCGCTCGGGCCTACCGGGCGGGCCTGGCCTCGGGGCCGGGCGTGCTTCCCCGGGTGGGGCTGGCCAGGATCGCGGCGGCTCGGGGAGAGCTCGCCCGAGCGGCCCACCTGCTCTCCGGTGTCGTCCGACGCTACCCCGCTCCGGAGTTCGTGATCCTCCTGGGCGACGTGCACGCCGCGGCGGGGCACCGGGAGCTCGCCGCCGAGCAGTACGACCTGGTCCGGGCGATGGAGCGGCTCTATCGGTCCGGGGGGGTGGACACGGATCTCGAGATGGCCCTGTTCGACGCGGACCACGGGTTCGGGAGCGAAGCCCTCGAGCGGGCACGGGCGGCGTACCGGCGCCGTCCCGGCGTCACGGCCGCCGACGCGCTGGCGTGGGCCCTCCACGCTGAGGGCCGCAATCGGGTGGCCGACCGATATGCCCGGGAGGCGCTTCGTCTCGAGACGAGGAATGCGCTGTTCCACTTCCACGCGGGGATGATCGCGTTCCGACTGGGTCGGACGGACGGGGCCCGCCGGCTCCTCGGGGAGGCCCTGAGGATCAACCCGCACTTCTCGCTGCTCCACGCGGACACCGCGCGGCGGGTGCTGGACCGGCTGGAGGGTCGGCGATGAGAGCAGCCTTCAGGGTGGCGGCGATGCTCGGCCTGGCGCTCACCGCGGTCCTGGCCGGACCCACGGCCCCGGCCTCCGCACACCCCCTCGGCAACTTCACCGTCAACGCGTACGGCGGCATCACCGTGGGCCACGGGTGGGTGCGGGTCGGCTACGTCCTCGACCTCGCCGAGATCCCCACCTTCCAGGAGCTGCCTCGGATCGACGGCAACGGCGACGGGCTCCTGGAGGCCCCCGAGCGCTCGGAGTGGGCCTCATGGAAGGCCGAGGAGGTCGCAGGCGGGCTGTCGCTCGAGGTGGATGACCGGGCCATCCCCCTCGTCCTTCAGCAGAGCGCCGTTGAGCTCCTTCCCGGCCAGGGCGGGCTCGACGTCCTGCGGCTGGAGGCGAGCTATCGGGCTACGGTGCCCGCGACCGGGCGCCTCGAGTTCCGTGACGCCAACGATCAGGGCCGGATCGGGTGGCGGGAGATCTCAGCCGTGGGGACGGAGGGCGTTGCCGTAACGCGGTCGACCGTGCCCACGGCCAGCGTCAGCAGCGCGCTCCGGGCGTACCCCCAGGATCTCCTGTCGAGTCCGCTCGACGTACGTGCGGCGACGTTCTCGTTCGGGCCGGGGCAGCAGGAGCAGACGGTGGGTGCTGGAGGAGGGCCCATGTCGGGTCGGCCCGGGTCCCCGGAGGGCGCCCTGGCGGCCCTGGTGGCCCGCCCCGGACTGTCGCTCCCCATCGTGGCGTTCGCCCTGCTGGTGGCGTTCGGAGTGGGCGCGCTCCACGCGCTGGCTCCCGGCCATGGCAAGACCGTGACCGCGGCCTACCTCGTCGGCTCGCGAAGCGGGGTTCGGGCCGCGATCGGTGCCGGGGTGGCCGTCTCGGTCATGCACTCGCTGTCCGTGGTGGCGATCGGCATCGTCGTGCTGTTCGCACAGCGGGCCTTCCCCGCGGAGCGTGTGTACCCGTGGCTGGGACTCATCGCCGGGCTCACCGCGATCGCGCTCGGCGGGGGGTTGCTCGTCTCCCGCGTGCGCTCGCGCGCGCTCAGCCACGACCAGCAGCACGCCCATCCGCCCCTATCCAGGCGCGGGCTCGCCGCGGTGGCCGTCTCCGGCGGACTGCTTCCGTCGCCGAGCGCGCTGGTGGTCCTGGTCGCCGCGGTGACCCTGGGGCGGGTGGCATTCGGGCTGGGGCTGATCGCAGCCTTCAGCCTCGGGCTCGCCTGCGCCATCGCCGGCATCGGGCTGCTGGCCGTTCGAGCTCGCGACCTCGTGGCCCGCCGCTCCTGGTCCTTGGCCGCCCGGGACCTTCCGATCGCCAGCGCGGCGGCGATCCTTCTCGTGGGGGTCGTGCTGGCGGGCAGGGCCGTGACTCAGTTGTAGCGGAACGACTCTTCAGTCGAGGTCGAGCTCCATCCCCTCGTAGGCTAGGACCGGCGCCGTGCCGTTCCCGTCCCAGAGCTCGTTGGCTCGGCGGAGGAGCGCCTCGAGCTGGTCGTCGGTGTGGAGCGGATCGTGGTGGAACATCACCAGCTGCCGCACCTGACACATCTCCGCGAACGTGACCACGTGCATCACGCTGGAGTGTCCCCACCCCACCCGCTGGAGGTACTCCTCCTCCGTGTACTGGGAATCGTGGAACATGAGGTCGGCGCCCTGGGCCACGGCATGCCCGCTCACCCACTCCGGCTCCACCGAGCGGAGGTCGACGCCGAGGGCCGGCTCGTGGTCCGGGATGTACGCCAGGGACGTCCCGTTCTCGGAGATCCGGTAGCCGACCGTGGGGCCGCGGTGGGACACGGGCCGGGCCCTGATCAACGCTCCGCTGATCTTCCAGTCCTCGTCGGGCACGTCGTGGAAGGTGGGGTGCGCGGGGATGTCCTGGAGATGGATGGGGAACAGGGGCGGTGAGAGGTACCGGGAGATCCGGCGATCCAGCGACCGGAGGGGAGAGGGTGGGCCCCAGATGTGCAGGTCCACGTTCGACTCCCACAGCGGTCCGAAGAAGCCCAGCCCCTCCAGGTGGTCGAGGTGGAGGTGGGTCAGGAAGACGTGGATGGTCCGGGGGAGCTCCTTCCGGAGGGCGATCCCCAGCGGACGGATGCCCGTGCCCGCATCGAGGATGATCAGCGTGTCGTCGTCGAGGCGGACCTCGACGCAGGACGTGTTCCCTCCGTAGCGAACCGTCTCGGGGCCCGGCGACGCCAGGGACCCCCGGCACCCCCAGATCCCGGCGTGCACTACGCGTCGCCCTCTTCCCAGAAGATCGACACGGCGCCGACGAACTCGTCGGTCCGGGCGAACAGCGGGAAGGCGGTCACGGCGATGGTCCGCCGGACCTCGTCCCGCCCCGTGATGACCATGCTGCGGTGCGCCGGCCGCTGTTTGGAGAGCGCCACGGCCAGCGGAAGCTCCTCGGCGGACAGCTTGGCCCCGGATTCCCGGTCCTCCGGGTAGAACATGGTCCCCCATTCCTGGAGGGACATCTCGCCGGCCTCGGCGTAGGAATGGCCCAGGATCCCCTCGGCCGGCTCGTTGAAGTACACGAGCGTGCCCTCGCCGTCAACCAGGAACATCGGCGTGGCGATCGACGACGCCAGCCCTCGGGCCAGGATCAGGACAAGGTTGTGCTCGGACGTGGCCATCGGCTACGTCTTCGGCTTGTCCTCGCTGCCCTTGATCGCCGACTCGACCACTTCCCGGGGAAGCGAGGCGGCGGAGGAGAGCCCCTTCTTCACGGCGTCGAGGGCGTCCGTGGAGATCTCTCCGGCGGCCTCGACGGCGGCCTCGGCCGCCCCCCTGGTCACGCCGGCCACGTCCTTGCCCACGCGGCCGGCGGCGTCGACGGCCCCCTCGACGGCGGCCACGGCGGTTCCGCCCACGTCGCCCCCGACCTCGGCCACGGTCTTGACCGCGGAGCGCACCGCGTGGCGGGCCCCGTCGATCACGTCACCCCCGACCTCGGCCACGGCCTGTACCGAGCCCGAGACCACGCCCTTCACGCCCGCGGCGAGCTCCACGCCCGCCTCCGAGGTGCCCCGGACCGCGCCCCGGACGGTGTCGGTCACCACCCCCACGGCGGTGCCGGCGATCTCCCCGACGCCCCTGAGGGCCCCGGTCACCAGATCGGTGGCCGTTTGCCGAACTCCGTCGACGATGTCGCCGGCTCCCCGGACCACGCCGATCACGGCGTTCTTGGCCCGGTCCACCATGTTCTCGGCCATCGCGCACCTCCTCGGCTCGGTCCCCCAACTATACGGGCGACCCGGCCCGTCGGGGTGGCGCTATCCTCGATGCATGGCAGAGGAGCGGCGGCTGACGAGCTTCAGCCACGGGGCCGGGTGCGCCTGCAAGCTGAGCCCCCAGGACCTCACCGAGGTGCTGGAGCGGCTGGGCCCGGCCACCCGGCCGGCCGAGGTCGTGGTGGCCACGGACACCAAGGACGACGCGGCCGTGTACCGCCTGCCCGACGGAACCGGCCTGATCCAGACCGTCGACTTCTTCACCCCGATCGTCGACGACCCGTTCGATTGGGGCCGGGTGGCCGCAGCGAACGCGATCAGCGACGTCTACGCGATGGGCGGGCGCCCCATCCTGGCCCTCAACCTGGTGGCCTGGCCCGTGGACGACCTGCCCCTGGAGATGCTGTCCCGGGTGCTGGAGGGCGGCGCCAAGGTCGCTGCCGAGGCCGGGGCCGCCGTGGTGGGGGGCCACAGCATCCACGATCCCGAGCCGAAGTACGGCATGGCGGTGACCGGGCTGGTCGCTCTGGACCGGCTGGTGCGGAACTCGACCGCCCCCCCGGGGGCCCGTCTGTTCCTGACCAAGCCCCTGGGCCTGGGGATGATCACCACGGGCATCAAGCGGGGCCGGACCCCTCCCGATCAGGCCCGGACGGCGGTGGAGGTGATGGCCTCGCTGAACGCGGCGGCCTCCGAGGCCATGGTCGAGACCGAGGCGGAGGCCGCCACGGACGTGACCGGCTACGGGCTCCTGGGCCACCTGCTCGAGCTGGTGGAGGCCTCGGGAGTGGCCGCCGAGGTCGACGCGTCGGCCGTCCCCGTCCTCGACGGCGCGCTCGATCTGGCCCGCGAGGGAGTGATCGCCGGCGGGACCCGGCGCAACCGCACGTTCGTCGATCCCCACGTGGACTGGGGGGACCTGGACGAGGGCGAGCGGTTCGTGCTGGCCGATGCGCAGACCTCCGGGGGCCTGCTGATCGCGGCGTCGGCGGAGCGCGCGGACGCGCTGCGAGCCGGGCTCGAGGCCCGAGGTGTGCTCGCGGCCGAGATCGGCCGGACCCTTCCCGGGGCCCCGGGCCGTATCGCCGTTCGGGGCCGCCTGGAGGGGTGAATCCCACCCGACTGCTAGGATTTTGGACGGAAGAGGGCATGCTCGAGGTCTCGAGATCGATGTTCGAGGAGATCGTGGCGCACGCCAGGGCCGGGCTCCCCAACGAGGCCTGCGGCGTGATCGCCGGAGAGGACGGGCGGCCGGTGCGGGTCTACCCAATGAAGAACGCCGAGGCCAGTCCGGTGGTCTACCGGTTCGACGAGCGGGAGCAGCTCGAGGTGTTCACCGACATCGAGGACCGGGGATGGACTCTCCTGGGCTTCTTCCACAGCCACACCCATACCGAAGCGTACCCGTCGCCGACCGACCGGGCCCACGCCCACTGGACGGATCCCTTGACCGGTGATGACGTGCCAGCCTACCCGGGCACCCGGTACCTGATCCTCTCACTGGCGGGGCCGGAGCCCGTGCTGCGGGCGTTCGCGTTCGAATCGGGGGGTCCGGTGGAGGAGGAGGTCCGGGTCTCGTGAGTTTCACCGAGGACCAGGTTCGAAGGTACGCCCGCCACATCATCCTTCCCGGGATCGGCGCGGACGGGCAGGGCCGGCTGATGGACGCCAGCGTCGTGATCATCGGGGCCGGCGGACTCGGGTCGCCGGCGGCCATGTACCTCGCCGCGGCGGGGGTGGGGACGATCGGTCTGGTGGACTTCGATCGAGTGGAGCTCTCGAACCTCCAGCGCCAGCTCCTCCACGACACCGACGACGTCGGCCGGCCAAAGGTCGAGTCTGCCCGGGACCGCCTGGCCGACCTGAACCCCGATGTCGAGGTGATCGCGCACCGGACCCTGCTCTCCAGCGAGAACGCCTTCGACGTGCTGGGCGCCTACGAGGTCGTCGTGGACGGGACCGACAACTTCCCCGTCCGCTACCTGGTGAACGACGCGTGCCAGATGCTCGAGAAGCCGCTCGTGTACGGGTCGATCTACCAGTGGGAGGGCCAGGCCAGCGTGTTCCTCCCGGGCCCCGAGACACCGTGCTACCGGTGCCTGTTCCCCGAGCCGCCGCCCCCGGGGACCGTGCCGTCGTGCGCCGAGGGAGGGGTGTTCGGCGTTCTCCCCGGCATCGTCGGTTCGATCCAGGCCGTGGAGGCGATCAAGCTCGTCCTCGGGGTGGGGGAGTCGCTCGAGGGCAGGCTCCTCCTCTACGACGCGCTCCGGAGCGAGTTCACCACGGTGAAGCTGCGCTGGGACCCCGACTGCCCGGTGTGCGGCAAGCACCCCTCGGTCACCGAGCTGATCGACTACGAGGCGTTCTGCGGCCTGACCCCGGGCCAGGCCCCGCCGGAGGCCGAGCACACCCCCTCGGCCAGGGAGGCCTGAGCGGTGCCGGTGCGGGTCAAGGTCCCGACGATCCTCCGGACCCACACGGATGGGGAAGGCCAGGTCAGCGGGGAGGGTGGAACCCTCCGGGAGGTCCTCGACGACCTCGAGGCGCGGTACCCGGGCATCCGGGCCCGGGTGGTCGCCGCCGACGGGAGCGTGCGCCGGTTCGTCAACGTGTACGTGAACGACGAGGACGTCCGGTACCTGGGGGGGCTGGAGACCGAGGTCGAGGACGGCGACGTCGTCTCGATCCTCCCCGCCGTCGCCGGCGGCTGACGCGGGCCGGACGTGAAGGCCGGAGATGTCCTGGGGACCGTGGGGAACACCCCGCTGGTGGGCATCCAACGGTTGTCGCCGAAGCCATCGGTGCGGCTGTGGGCCAAGCTCGAGGGGCAGAACCCCACTGGATCGCTGAAGGACCGCATCGCCGTGGCCATGGTCGAGGAGGCGGAGGCGTCGGGCGAGCTCACGCCCGATCGCACGATCCTCGAGCCGACCTCCGGCAACACCGGGATCGCCCTGGCCCTGGTGGCCCGGAGGAAGGCCTACCGGATGATGGCGGTCATGCCGGACAACGCCAGCGAGGAGCGGGTGCGCCTCCTGGAGCTGTACGGCGCGGAGATCGTGTTCAGCCCCGCCGACAGGGGCACCAACGGCGCCATCGAGGTGGCCAAGCGCCTGGCCGAGGACCCGCGCTACTTCATGCCGTTCCAGTACGGCAACCCGGCCAACCCTCGGGCGCACTACGAGGGGACGGGCGCCGAGATCGTCCGGGACCTTCCCGAGGTCACCCACTTCGTCGCGGGCCTGGGCACCGGCGGCACCCTGACCGGTGCCGGCCGCCGCCTGAAGGAGCACGACCCCGCGATCACGGTGGTCGCGGCCGAGCCGGAGCTCGGCGAGCTCGTGTACGGCCTCCGATCCCTCGACGAGGGGTTCATCCCCCCGATCCTCGACGAGTCGGTGCTCGACCGGAAGTTCCTGGTGTCCTCGGAGGACGCCCTTCGAGCCACCCGCGAGCTGGCTCGGCGCGAGGGTGTGTTCGCCGGGATCTCCTCCGGGGCGGTGCTCCACGCGGCCGGGCGGGTGGCCGCCGACCTCGAGGAGGGCCAGGTGGTCTGTCTCCTGGCCGACGGCGGATGGAAGTACCTGTCCACGGAGGCGTGGGCAGGAGATCTGGAGCGGGCCGCGAAGAAGGTCGGCGAGACGCTGTGGTGGTGACCGCCGCGGCGGGATTGGTAGGCTTCGCCGATGTCTGATCCCCGGCCGATCGGGATCTTCGACTCTGGGGTGGGGGGGTTGACCGTGGTCCGTGCGGTCCTCGACCTCGTGCCCGGAGAACCCGTGTTGTACTTCGGCGACACCGCCCGTGCGCCGTATGGGCCGCGCCGCGTCGAAGAGATCCGGGCCTTCGCCCGGGAGATCGCCGCCTACCTCCTGGGCCGCGACGTCAAGATGCTCGTGGTGGCGTGCAACGCGATCGAGTCGACCGCGATCGAGGATCTCAGCCGGCGGGCTGACGTCCCCCTGGTCGGCGTCATCGAGCC
>JBOGWD010000307.1:0-2092 GCA_050693275.1 Actinomycetota bacterium
CCGGCGGACGCACGTTCCCCACCACGATCGCTCCTGCCATGCCGGGATGGTACGAGCACAGGTACGGGTACACGCCCGGCTTCCGAAAGCCGAATGTGGTGGTCTCGCCACGGTCATACTCCCGATAGCGACCGAAGACGTCGTTGGCCCCGATCACCACGTGCGGCGCATCGTCGCGGTTCACCCACGTCACGGCCTCACCGCGTGGGACGTACAGGATCGCCGGGCGAAAGCAGTAGTTGCGCATGGCCACGACCGTCCCGTTCGCTTCGGTCAGCGGTTCGTAGCAGCCTCCCCCGCCACCCGCCTCCACCTTCATGGCCGGGACCGCCACGAGCGCGAGCCCGACGACTCCTCCGATGAGGATCCTCCGCATGACTCCTCCCTTCGGCGCCTTCCATGGGATCGGACGCCTGGGGGACGACGACGGTTCACGAGAGGAGGGCGAGCTCAGGCCGCGTCGCGCCAGAGGATCCGGACGATGCGGTCCTCGATCCTGATGGCCCGGTCCTTGGCCAGTCCTCGCGACAGGATCGAGAAGGCCGCCCAGGACTGGCTTCGACGGAGCCACACGTATCCCGAGAGCGCCGAGATCGAGGTCAACGTCCCGGTCTTGGCGTGCACCCGAACGTGTTTCATCCGACCACCGAGCGTGCCCTGACCCGGCTCCGGGAGGGCCTCCCGGAGGGCCTCCCCCCAGGAGGTGTCCTCGGCCTGGTCCAGGAGCCGGGCCAGCCCGCTCGGCGACACCCGGTTGGCGTACGAGAGCCCCGAGCCATCACGGGCCTTGATGACGATGCCGCGGGAGGCGCCGAACCCTCGGATCGCGCCGGCGCCCTTGGCGATGCTTCCCGGCTGGCCGGAGACCTCCACCCCCAGCCGCTTGCCCAGCACCTCGGCCCAGAAGTTGGACGAATACCGGTTCATGGTGTCCAGGAGCTCGGCGACCGGGTCGGACTCGATCTGAGCGATCGGAACGAGGCCGGCCGGTGCCTTCCCGGACCCGGCCGGTCCCGCCACGGGGATCCCGAGGTCTCGAAGCTCCCTCCGAAGGGCCCGGGCCGCTCGCAACTCGGGGTTCCGGACATGGACGCCTCCGGCCTGGTTCCCCTCGAACGTCAGCGCCGTCGGCAGGGCCACCTGGCTCCGGGGGAAGTCCCGCTTCCACCCCGGGGCGAACCAGTCGCGCTTGAAGTATCCGGTGTTCCCGAGCACCGACCCCTCCACCCGCACCACCCCGGCGTCCCTGATTCGCACGGCCAACAGCCGCATGGCCGCCGGACGGACGTCGGGATCGCCGGAGCCCAGGATCCACAGGTCACCGCCGATCACCCCGGAGATCACCGGCGCCGAGGTGGCCGCCTGGGTGAGGAGCGCGGCCTCGGGGCCGAGGCGGTCCAGGAGGGCCATGGACAGCAGCAGCTTCTCGTTCGACGCGGGCGTCCGTCGGCGGACTTCGGCGTGACGGTAGACGGACTCGCCCTCGTCCCGGACCGACACGCCCACCGGGAGGCCGGCCACGATCCGGTCGATCTGCCTGGCCCAGCCCGGCCTCGGCTCGCGGGTGGCTCGGGCCGCCACCGAGGCGGCCCCGGCGGGAGCCGGATGGAGGACGGACGTGAACAGCAGGGCCGCCATGCCGACGGCCGCCGCACCCCTCCTGGCCATGCTCCCTCCCAAGGGTGGCCCATTGTGCCCGGTTCGGGCGTTGCACTCAAGCAAGCGAGCGACGAGCTTTCCTCGGGTTGTCTAGAGTTGGGAGCCGTGCTGCTCGAGGGGAGACGGCTGCTGGTGACGGGGGTACTGACCCCCCAGAGCATCGCTTTCGCGGTGGCCAGGCGGGCCCAGGAGGAAGGCGCCGAGATCCTGCTGACGGGGTTCGGCCGCGGCATGTCGATCACCGAGCGGAGCGCCCGGCGGCTGCCGAACCCGCCGGACGTGCTGGAGATGGACGTCACCGACGCCGAGCAGATCGGTCGGGTGGCGGCCGAGGTCGAATCGCGATGGGGACGCCTGGATGGGGTCCTCCATGCGATCGCGTTCGCTCCGGAGGACGCGCTGGGGGGCCGGTTCCTGGAGACGCCGTGGGAGA
>JBOGWD010000308.1:0-44738 GCA_050693275.1 Actinomycetota bacterium
GGGCCATGGTGGCCTCGGGGACCAGGAAGGCCCGGGCGATCTCCGGCGTGGTCAGGCCGCCGAGCGTTCGGAGGGTCAGGGCCACCTGGGCGTCGGGGGCCAGCGCCGGGTGGCAGCAGGTGAAGATCAGCCGGAGGCGGTCGTCGGGGATGGCGCTCGGGCTCACGGTTTCCTCTCCCAGGCCCTCAAGGGCGGCCAGCCGGGCCACGTCCTCCTGCTTCTCGGACAACCGCCGCTCCCGCCGGAGCCGGTCGATGGCCTTGTTCCTCGCCGTGGTGGTGATCCAGGCGCCGGGGTTGTCGGGGATCCCGTCGGCCGGCCATCGCTCCAGGGCCACCACGAAGGCCTCCTGGACGGCCTCCTCGGCCAGGTCGAAGTCGCCCAGGACCCGGATGAGCGTCGCCACCGCTCGTCCCGACTCATCGCGGAACGCACGGGTGGCGACGCTCCGGGCGTTGGCTCCGGCTATGCCTCCCCCTTTGTGACTACTGGGGCGGCTCGAACTCCTGGATCGGCCGCAGCTCGATCGTTCCCCACGCTGCGCCCGGGCACTTGACCGCCCACTCCAGGGCCTCGTCGAGGTCCTTGGCCTCGATGAGGTAGAACCCGCCGAGTTGCTCCTTGGTCTCTGCGAACGGGCCGTCCGTGGTCGTGGTCTTCCCGTCGCGTGTACGCACCGTGGTGGCCGTCGCGGTCGGCTGGAGTGCTTCCCCCGCCAGGCGGGTCCCTTCGCTCTTCTGAAGCTCCCCCTCGTACGCCCACCAGGCGTCCGTGACCTGCTTGGTCTCCTCCGGCGAGGCCTGCTCCCCCAGGGACTCGTCCCCGTAGATCAGGATGGCGTATTTCACCGGTTCCTCCTTCCGGTCCCGGCGGCGTCCATCGCCGCCCTCAACCCCTACGACGAACGGGCCCACCGCGGATCGACACTTACCGGTTTTCCGGTCCCGGTGCCACCGGGGCGGGCCTCGACTGGGTCGTTCATCTGGGGGCACCGGGGCCCGGCGTGCGCTAATCTCCCCGCCAATCGACCGGGAGGGAGGAGCGATGTCGTTCGACACGCTGGGCGATGTGAACTACCTCGCCGTGCTGGTCGCGGCGGTGGCGTGGTGGATCCTGGGGGCCATCTGGTACGCCCGGCCGGTGTTCGGCAACGCCTGGATCAAGGCGTCGGGCATCACCATCCAGGAAGGACAGCGACCCGGCCCGGAGACGTACATCGTCCCTCTGATCGTGGAGTTCATCGCGGTGACGGCCACGGCGATGATCGCCCGGGCCACCGTCGCGAGCACCGTGGGCGACGGGATCGTACTGGGGCTGGTGGTGGGGATCGGCTTCGCGGTGGCGTTGACCGCCAACGAGGCCGTCTTCTCCGAGAAGCCTCAGAAGGGCGTGTGGTACGCCATCACCGCGTCCTACAACCTGGTGGGGCTGGTGGGCGCCGCGGTGATCGTGACCGTCTGGGACTGAGGGGCGCCGCGGACTACCGCCGGCGGCGGCGACCCATCACTCCACCGCCGCGGGACTGGAACACCACCCGAGGCGGGGCCACCTTCATCCCCTCCTGGGTGAACTCGTCCTCGAGGTTCAGCCGGGAGGCCATCCGGCTCACGTCGCCTTCCTGGGTCGGAAGGACGAACGTCACGCCGGCCCCCTGCCGCCCCGCCCGGGCCGTGCGGCCCACGCGGTGCACGTACGAGGTGTCGTCCGCCGGAGCGTCGTAGTTGATGACGTGGGTGATGTCGTCGAGATCGAGCCCCCGAGCGGCGACGTCGGTGGCCACCAGGGTGTCGATCCGCCCGGCGTCGAATCCGGCCAGGACCTTCTCCCGGGCGGACTGACGCATGTCACCGTGCATCGCCGCGGCCCGCACGCCGTTTTTGGAGAGCCGCTGGGCCAGGCGGTCGGCGCCACGCTTGGTTCGCACGAACACCAGGTGCCGCCCTCCCTCCTCCTTCACCAGACGAACCAGGGCGTCGACCCGGCCCTGTGCGGAGACCGGGATGAACCGGTGCGAGGCCTCGTCCACCGTGCGCCGGATGTCCTCGGTCTCGTGCAGCCGGGCGTCGCTGGTGTAGGCCCGGGCCAGATGACCGACCACCCCATCCAGTGTGGCGGAGAAGAACATGGTCTGCCGGTCCTCGGTCAGCCGCCGAACGATGGTGTCCACCTGAGGCTGGAATCCCATGTCCAGCATGCGGTCGGCCTCGTCCAGGACCAGGATGCGGATCCCGGCCAGGGAGACCATCCTCCGGTTGGCCAGGTCCTCCATCCGTCCGGGCGTGGCTACCAGGATGTGGGCGTTGGCGGCCTTCTTGGCCTGAGGACCCAGGGCCACGCCGCCGTAGACCGGAGCCACCCGGAGGCGCTTGGACTCGGCGATGGCCCGGAACTCCTCGACCACCTGCGAGGCCAGCTCGCGGGTGGGCACCAGGATCAAGACGGACGGACGCCTCCAAGAGGGATCGATCCGCTCCACGATGGGAGCGGCGAACGCCAGGGTCTTCCCGGATCCGGTGTGGGACCGGCCCAGCACGTCGCGGCCGGCCAGGGCGTCGGGGATCACCATCTCCTGGATGGGAAATGGGGTGCGGATGTCCCGCTTGGCCAGCGCACTGACCACGGGTGCGGAGACACCCAGATCTGAGAATCTCATGCTCGACTCCTTCATGGGTCGGAGGATTCAGCCGACCGGCCCAAAGGAGGAGCGGGAAGCGAAACCTCACGGAACGGCACGATGCCGTTCTTGTCACTCAGTGTAGCAGGGAAGACGGCCATTTCCCGGGAATAGACTCGGCGGGCTGTGCCCCCCCGCCGCGGAACCGTGCTGCTGGTGCTCCCCGGTGGCCTCACCAGGCAGAGCGGCGGGAACGTCTACGACCGCGCGGTGATCGAGCGGCTCGATGCCCTGGGGTGGACCGTTGCGCTCGCCGAGGGGGTCAAAGACATCCCAGGCGCCGACGTGATTATCCAGGACAGCCTGGCCCTTCCCCTGGGCCCTGCGGACACCGACGCGCCGGTGGTGGCCCTGGTGCATCAGCTCCCCAGCTCGGCAGCCGAGCGGCCGGAGTGGGTCCAGCCCGAACGGCGTGCGCTTCAGGCGGCAACGCGTGTGGTGACCGTCAGCCGGTGGCTCGGTGAGGCCGCAGGTGAGCTCACCGACGCCCCGGTGTCCGTGATCCCGCCCGGCCGCGACCGGGCGTGGGCGGAGGCCGGCCCGCATCCGGAGGCCGCCACCGTGCTGTGCGTGGCCAATGCGTTCCCCGGCAAGGGCCTCCCCGAAGCCGTGGAGGCCTTCGAGGCCGCCCGCCTGGAAGACGGCCGACTGGTGCTGGCCGGCGACCCGGACCGGGATCCCGGCGAGGCCGCTCGCCTCCGCGACCGCCTCCGGAACAGCTCAGCGACCGTCGATGTTGCGGGGTTCCTCGAACCGGCGAAGCTTTCCGAGCGGTACGCCAACGCCCGACTTCTGCTGACCGCCTCGCGGTTCGAGGGATGGCCGATCGCCGTGGCCGAGGCCATGGCCGGCGGCCTGCCGGTGGCCGGTTTCGACGTCCCCGGGCTCCGGGAACTGGTCCGGGACGGGGTCGACGGCCTGCTGGTCCCGGCGGGAGACCTCGACGCGCTGGGCGCCGCGGTCCGGCGAGTGTTTCGGGATCGCCGGCTGGGAGCCGAGATGGGGTCCGCGGCGCGGGGACGGGCCCTTCGGTGGCCGTCGTGGCAGGAGACCGCGTCGCGGTTCGCGGCCCTCATCGAGGACGTCGCCGGTCAGGAGACCGGCGCGGTGTAGCCGCCGAACTCCGTCTCCGACTCCCACACCCGCACCGCCAGCGCTTCGCCACCGGCCATCCGGACCGCTTGCGCCAGGGCGTCGTGGGCCCACCGGGCGAACACCTCGACCGTGACGGCCTCCGCCTCGGGGGGCCGGATGGCCTCGAGGTCGGCGTCCCGGACCCGGGACACCGCCTCCTCCAGCGCAAGGTTCAGGACGTCGAGGTCGCACACCATCCCCCGGTCGTCGAGCTTCGCCCGGGCCACCACGACCTCGATCCGGTAGTCGTGGGCGTGCGGTTTCCCCTCGGGGCCCTCGGCCCCCGGCATGACGTGGATCGCCCGGACGGTGGTCCCCGTGCCCACCTGGAAGGTCACCGGTACCACATGGCCGCGTGCACCAGTCCCTGCTCGCCGCGGTCGATGGCCTCGAAGGCCGAGGCGGCATCCTTGAACGGGAACTCGTGGGTGGCCAGACGAGGCAGGGGGAGCTCGTCCATCAGCCTCCGGGCCACCGCGCGACGGCGGGACACCGTCCATCGGCCGGCCAGCCGGGCCGGGATCGTGGATACCTGGGTGCTGCGGATCGTGAGCCGGCGCCGGTGGAACTCCGCGCCCAGCGGGAGGACCGCCTCCTTGGCCCCGTACCACGAGGCCACCAGGGCGGTCCCCTCGCGCTCCAGCAGCGGCAGGCTCTCGGCCAGCGCGGCGGGATCCCCGCTGGCCTCCACCACCACCGGCACTCCGTGGCCTCCCGTTTCCTTCTCCACGGCCTCTGGCAGCTCCTCGGGAGCGTGGGCCGACACCCCGAGAGAGATGGCCACCTCCCGGCGAAGGGGGTCCAGCTCCGAGGCCACCACCCGGGCCCCGCCCCGGAGCAACAACAGAGAGGTCAGGACCCCCACCGCTCCCAGCCCCACGACGGCCACGGTCCGGTCCTGGAGCGGCCCGGCCTCCAGGGCCACCTGGAGGGCCGTCTCGACCTGGGGGAACAGCGTTCCCAGCCTGGGGTCCATGTCCCCCAGCGGTACGGAGTCCGATCCTTCGACCACGAAGATGTCCTGGTGGGGATGGAACGCGAACACCAGGGCCCCCTCCAGGGCGATGGGATGCTCCACGGTTCCCACGCAGCTGTAGCCGTATCGGAACGGGTAGGAGAACGTTCCCGTCAGTGAGCCGATCCGCTCGTCGAGGGGCAGGTCCGGTGGCAGCTCTCCCCGATACGCCAGCATCTCGGTGCCACCACTGATCCCGGAGTAGTCGGTGCGCACCAGCGCCTGCCCCGGACCCGGGTCGGGGACCTCCACATCGACCATCTCTATGGTTCGCGGGCCTGCGAACTCCAGGGCCCGCGCCTTCACCGAGCCAGGACCAGTCGGGGGGTCAGGCGGCCCTCGGCCAGATCGGAGGACAGCAGAGGGTCGCGGGTCTTCAGGGCCCCGGGGATCCCGTGGCCCGGCCATGTGTGAACCTCGACGGAGACGAGGCCGGCGGCGTGCAGTGCGTGCACCAGCTCCTCGGTGGGAAGCGCCCGCCAGGGCCGGGGGGCCGAAGCGGCGAATCGCGCGGAGGCCTGGTGGTCGGCGAACGCCTCCGTCACCGCCAGAGCTCCACCGGGACGCATGGCCCGGCGGACCTCTCGGGCGAACGCTCCAAGGTCGGGAAGGTGAGCAACCATGCCGAGGCACCATATCTGGTCTGCCACGCGGTCAGCGAATGGAAGGGCCGTGGCCGTCCCCGCCACTCCCCGGACGGTTCCCGGTCCGGGTGGCGCCTCGATGCGGGCCACGAGCTCGGGCAGCAGGTCCACGGCGATGACCCGGCACCCCACCAGCTCCGCCAGCCGCCGGGCCGGGCCACCGACACCCGCGCCCACGTCCACCACGAGGTGGTCCGGGCGGGTTCCCACGATCGCGGCGATCCGGTCCACCATCTCCGGCGGGCCGGACCAGTGGACCGGTGCTTCGAGGTCGGCGGCCTGGGTAAGGTACGCCTCGCGCAGATCGGCCACGCCGTATCCTGTACCCGGCGGAGCGGGACCGCGCAACCGTTCGATGGGGGGGAGAGGAGACACCACGGTGAGCGGACCCCGCGAAGTCGCCAAGGTCGTCCTCCCCACCTCGTTCGGCGAGTTCGACGCCCGGGCATACGAGTGCCCCTCCGGAGCGGTCCACCTGGCCATGGTCCGGGGCCCGGTGTCCGGAGTACGGTCGGTCCTCACCCGCCTCCACTCCGAGTGCCTGACCGGTGACGCCCTGGGCTCGCTGCGATGCGACTGCGGACTCCAGCTCACCGAGGGGCTCCGAGCCATCGCCGCGGAAGGCCGCGGGGTCCTGCTGTACGCCCCCGGGCACGAGGGCCGGGGGATCGGCCTGGTCAACAAGCTGCGGGCCTACGTGGAGCAGGACCGAGGAGCGGACACCGTCGACGCCAACACCCGGCTGGGCCTTCCGGTGGATGGCCGGCTCTATGACGAGGCCGCCGCCGTGCTACGGGCATTGGGAATCCGGTCGGTGCGCCTGCTCACCAACAATCCCGAGAAGGTCCGGGGACTCCGCGACAACGGCGTGCCCGTCGACCGGGTCGAGCCGATCCGGACCGCCGCCCACGTCCGGAACCGGCGGTACCTGGACGCCAAGACGCGCCGTCTGGGCCACCGCCCGCCGACAGGGCCACCGCTGGAGGATGCGTCCGGCGACCCGGTCGACGTCTCCGGGCTGATCGGCCGGGGATCGTCGCCCTCCTGGCGGCCCCGGGTGGTCCTGAACTCGATGCGACCGGCCATCCAGGTGAGCTCCCCCAGCCGCGCGGAGACCCGAGCGGCCGCGTGCGTCTCCCCCTGCTGCTGAAACAGCTTCTCTGCCCGTCCAAGCAGCTCGGTGGCGTCGTCGGACCTCGCTCCGGTCCACGCCATCACTCCGGCCTGCTCGAGGAGGGTCGCCCGGGTCACGGGGTCGTCTGCCAGTTCGGCGGCGTGGACGAAGTAGCGTTGGGCCTCGTCATTGGCCGCCAGCGAGGCGGCCCGCTCTCCGGCCCGGGTCATGGTGTCCCGGGCGCGCTTCTTGATCTCCTCGGCATCCGGAGCGTCCGGGGGCCGCTTGATAGGCCTCCACGAGGTGCGAGGCCACCACCTCCACGATCTCGCCCTCGTCGTCCCCCCAGCTGGTCACCAGGTAATCCGCCACCGCCAGGTGCTTGGCCTTCCGCTCCTTCTTGGAGATGGTGTCGTAGGCCACCTTCTTCACCAGGTCCTGGACGAACCCGTACTGACCACGTTCGGGCGACTGCGGATCGGCCTGGACCGAGAGGAACTCCTTGCGAACCAACGAGGTCAGGTGGGAGTCGAGCTGGTTTTCGTCGAACCCGTCGAGCGCCGCCACCCCCGGCTTGGTGAAGGTCTTCCCCAGCACCGCGGCATCCTGGAGCAACCGGCGCTCCTCTGGCGTCAGCCCGTCCAGGCGGGCGGCGATGAGCGCGTGGAGGGTCTCGGGCACCTCCAGGTCCTCGATGTCACCCGTGGGGCGATATTCCCCGTCCACCTCCTCCAGCAGGCCGCGGTCCAGCAGCATCCGCACCGTCTCCACGGCGTACAGCGGGACACCCTGGGCCCGGTCGAGGATCGACAAGGTGATCTCCGGGGACAGGCCGGGAACCAGGCCTCGCATCAGCTCATTCATGGCCTCTTCGGAGAGCGGCTCCAGGAACAGCGAGGTGAAGCTGCGCTTCGCGGCTCCCCAGGTGGGCCGGCGGTCGGTGATCTCGGGCCGGGACAGCGTGAGGATGAACAGCGGGTGGTCCTTGGACCACTCCAACAGGTACTCGATGAAGTCGACGAGCGCGTTGTCGGCCCACTGGAGGTCCTCGAACACCAGGGCCACGGGGTCCTGATCGGCCAGGCGCTCGAAGAACAGCCGCCACGCCGAGAACAGGTCGGACTTGTCCGGTGCGCTCCGCTCGGCCAGGCCAAGGAGATGAGTCAGCCGGGGCTCCACCAACCCACTTCCGCTCCTCGGGATCGACGATGTACTGCTCGACCATGGCCCGAACCTTGGGCAGGGTCGTCGCCGGCCCCTCCCCTTCCACGATGCCCCGGCCGCGGACCATGTCCGCCAGGGCCCAGTAGGCCACGCCCTCCCCGTAGGCCAGGCACCGTCCCCGGTGCCACCACACCGTTCCGGCCAGGCCGTCGATGTACCGCTCGTACTCCCACGACAGCCGGGTCTTTCCCACACCGGCCACCCCCACCACCGAGACCAGGTGGGCCTTCCCTTCGTCGGCGCGGGCGTGGAACAGCCCCTTGACCAGTCGCATCTCCCGGTCCCGGCCCACGAACGGAGCCTCCAGGCCCCTGGCACGCAGAAGTCCCTTCAGCGTCCCCACCACCCGGGTGGTCCGCCACAGTTGAACCGGCTCCTCCTTGCCCTTCAGCTCGTGGGTCCCGGCGTCGTCGTACGCGATGGCCGCCTCGGTGGCCCGTCGGGTGATGTCGCCGACCAGGACATCACCGGGCTCGGCCACGGACTGGATGCGGGAGGCGGTGTTCACCAGGTCGCCGGCCACCACGCCCTGGCCCTCCGCGCCCAACGTGACCGCCGCTTCACCGGTGAGGACCCCGACCCGGGCCCGGAGCTCGGGCGCTCCGACCTCATCGCCCATGGCCGCCACGCCAGAGGCCAGCTCCAGGCCGGCCCGGACCGCCCGCTCCGCGTCGTTTTCCTGGGCCACGGGGGTGCCCCACACCGACATCACCGCGTCGCCGATGAACTTCTCCACGGTGCCGCCGTAGCGGCCCACGATCTGGCGGCACAGGTCAAAATACCGGGACAGGAGGTCGCGGACCTCCTCCGCGTCACGGTTCTCCGATAGCGCGGTGAACCCCACCAGGTCCGCGAACAACACCGAGACCAGACGGCGCTCCGCGGTCGGCTGGGCGGTAGCGGGGGTTGACTGTGCTACCTGACTGGTCTCGGTCCCCTGAAGCGCCGCGCCACAGGCTCCGCAGAACCGGTCTACGGGTTCATTGGCCGCCCCACACGTGGGACAGGAGATGGAAAGCGAAAATCCGCACTGGGAGCAGAATCGGCGCCCAGCGCGGTTTTCCGCACCACAACTCGGACAAACCATGCGTTCTCGTCGGGGGCGCTCTTCTGGCCAGCGTACAGGCTAGGAAGGACCCCGGCCAGACCCCTGGGCGGTGCGCTCGGCCTCGGTGATGGCCCAGGCCGCGTTGACCAGCCCGATGTGGCTAAAAGCCTGGGGGAAGTTGCCCAGGAGCTCGCCGGTGGCCGGGTCGACCTCCTCGGCGAGGAGCCCGACGTCGTTGACGTACGCGATGGCCCGCTCGAACGTGGCCCGGGCCCGGTCCACCTCCCCGGCCATGGCCTGGGCCTGGGCCAGCCAGAACGTGCACAGCAGGAAGGTCCCCTCCTCGCCGGGAAGGCCGTCGTGAGCCAGGTACCGGAACACCAGCCCTCGGTCGTCGGTGAGCCGCTCCGCGGTGGCGTCGATGGTGGCCATCATCTTTGGATCGGAGGCCGGGAGGAACCCCACGATCGGCATCATCAGGTTGGAGGCGTCCAGGGCGTCCGAGCCGAAGAACTGGGTGAACGCGCCGGCCTCGTTGCTCCACCCGTGCTCCAGGATCGCCGCCCGGATCTCTTCTCTGGTCTCGGTCCAGGCCTCGACCCGGTCCTTGGCGCGCAGCAGGCCGGCCATCTTCACCGCCCGGTCGAGGGCCGCCCAGCACATCAGCTTGGAGTACAGGAAGTCCCGCGGCTCGTCGCGCACCTCCCAGATGCCCTGGTCCTTCTCTTTCCACCGCGACGCCGCGGCCTCGGCCACGTCGATCAGGAATTCCCGGGTCTCCCTGGTGATCGCTCCGAGCTGCTCGGACATCCGGTGGGCGGCGCTGAGGAGCTCGCCGTACACGTCGATCTGCCGCTGGTTCCAGGCCCCGTTGCCCACCCGGACCGGCGCGCTGTCGCGCCACCCCGGGAGGTGGGCAAGCTCGCGTTCGGTCAGGTCGTGCTCCCCGCCGACCCCGAACATGATCTGGAGGTCCGATCCCCGTCGCACGGACGCCGCCGCGGCGCCGGCCATCCACGAGAAGAACTCCTGGGCCTCGTCACGGCAGGCGGCCACCCACAACGCCTCCATGGTGAGGCTGGCGTCCCGGACCCAGGCGTACCGATAGTCCCAGTTCCGCACCCCGCCCACCGTCTCGGGAAGCGAGGTCGTGGGAGCGGCGATGATCGCTCCGGTCGGCTGGAACGTCAGGGCCTGGAGGACGGTCCCCGAGTGGTACACCAGATCGTTCCACAGTCCGTCGTAGTTCTGGTGCGACTCGGACCACGCCAGCCAAGCCCGAGTGGTCCGCTCGATCCGTCGCCCGATCTCCCGTTGATCGAAGTACCGGGGCCGCTTCTCCCACGAGGCCCGACGGTGGAGTGCGAATGCGGCCGACTCACCCTCTCGCAGCGTGAGCCGGGCGGTGGCCCGGGAGTCCTCGGCGATGTCCATGGAGACCGGGCTGGACAGAGCCAGGAGGGCGGCCCCGCCCCGGGCGCTCACACCACGCCGGGCCTCGGCCATCACCGGGTGGATCAGCCCGTACTCGGTCCGGGGCGCGTACTCCACCTCCAGCACGACCTCCCCCCGGTCGCAGGTGGCCCGGCGGAGCACGACGTGGTCGGCCTTGGCACCCAGGTCGTGTCCACCCTCGTTCGGGCCGGTGTCCATGGCGTCGACCAGGGTCACCTGCCCTTCCGGGGTGCGGAACGTGGTCTCCAGGACCATGGTCCGATCCCGGTACCGCCGGGTGACCTCGGTGTCCCCGGCGGGCCGGATCGACCAGTGGCCGGCGTCCTCCCCGAGGATCCGGGTGAACACCGCCTGCCCGTCGAACCGGGGGAAGCACAGCCAGTCGATCGAGCCGGCCTTGTCGACCAATGCCGCGGAGCGGCAGTCGGAGAGGAGCGCGTAGTCGGCGATCGGGGTCCGGCTCACCGCTCAGGCCAGATCCGCGACGACTTCCTCCAGCGGCTTGCGGATCCCGATGACGAAGGGGACCTCCTCCTTGGTGTACCGGCGGGTGGCGGAGTCCCGGAGGCGGCGGATGCAGTCCACGATCCGGTGCAGCTCGTCCGCCTCGAACGCCAGGATCCACTCCCAGTCGCCCAGGCCGAACGCGCTGGTGGTGTTGGGCAGCACGTCGGGGAACTCCCGGCCCATCTCACCGTGCTCCTTGAGCAGCGCGGCGCGCTCCTCGGCGGGCATCAGGTACCACTCCGCGGTCCTGACGAACGGGTACACGCACAGGTACTTCCGGGGCTCCTCGCCGCGGAGGAACGCCGGTTGGTGCTGGGGGTTGAACTCCGGGGGACGGACAGCGCCCAGGAAGGCCTCACTGAGCTCCACCGTCCGGCCCAGCGCGGTGCGGCGGAGCCGGATCAACAGGTCCTGAACGTCGTCGGCCGACGGCGCCACCCACCACATCAGGAGGTCGGCGTCGGGGCGGAATCCCTCGGCGCTGTAGAACCCCCGCACCGAGACCCGGTCGGCGAACTCCTTGAACAGCACCTCCCACTCGTGGGCGGCTCCGCCGGGGTCCTCCGGTGGGTCCAGCCGGCGGAACACCGGGTAGTACGCATACGTGGTCTCGGCCATCAGGACTCCTTCAGATGATCGCGCACCACCTGGGCCACCGCTCGGATGAACTCCGGGTCGGCGTTGGGGGTGTGGGTGCGTACCAGCGGGATCCCGGCCTCCCGGGCGGCGGTCCGGGCCTCGATGTCCACGTCGTACAGGACCTCGAGATGGTCGGCGGTGAACCCACACGGACAGGAGATCACCGCGGTGTGGCCCTCGGCGGCGGCCTTGGCCACCACCTCCTCCAGCGGCGGGCCCAGCCACGGCTCCGGGGTCCGGCCGGCGCTCTGCCACGCGGTGCGGTACCGCTCCAAGCCCAGCCGCGCGGCAACGGCCTCGGCGGTGGCCCGGAGCTGATCGGGATACGGATCGCCCTGGTCGACGATCCGGGCGGGCAGGCTGTGCGCGGAGAAGATCACCAGGTCGTTGGCTCGCTCCTGCTCCGAGAGCTCCTCGCGTGCGGCCCGGACGCGTTCGGCTACCACCTCGACGAACGCCGGGTGGCTGGCCCACGACTCGATCACGTCGATCCACATCCGACCCGGCCGGACCTTCTGGACCCGGTCGATGTAACCGCCGATCGACATCCTCGAGTAGTGCGGGGCCATCACGATCCCCACGGCCTTGATGATCCCGTCGGCCGCCATGGCGGCCACGGCGTCGGCCACGAACGGCTGGGAGTGCTTGTAGCCGACGTAGGCATTGAACTCGGACCCGAGCTCCGCCTCCAGGCCGGCGGCCTGCTCCCGGGTGATCCGATCCAGGGGAAAAGTGTTGCCGATGGCCGCGTACCGTCGCTTGAGGTCCTCGACCAGCTCGGGCGTGGGCGTTCGCCCGCCCCGGATGTCGGTGTAGTAGCGCTCGATGTCCTCGGGCCCGGCCGCCGTCCCGTACGCCATCACCAGGAGACCGGTGGTCATCGGTGGGTCCGTTCGTGGACCAGGTCCACCAGCCGCTCCAGGTTCTCCGGCCGGGTGTCAGGGAACACGCCGTGGCCGAGGTTGAACACGTGGCCCGGCCGCCGCGCGGCCCGGTCCAGCACCTTCACCGCCTTGGCGGCCAGAGTCTTCCACGGCGCCAGGCAGGCCGCGGGATCAAGGTTGCCCTGGATGCCGGTGTCGTGGCCGATCCGCTCCCAAGCCACGTCCAGCGGCACCCGCCAGTCCACCCCGACCACGTCGGCCCCGGCCTCCCGCTTCATCTCCAGCAGCTCGCCGGTGCCGGTCCCGAAGTGGATCAGCGGCACCCCGAGGTCTCGGAGTCCGGCGAAGATCCGGGTGCTGGCCGGGAGGACGTGCTCCCGGTAGTCGTCCCGATCCAGGACTCCGGCCCACGAGTCGAACAGTTGGAGCGCGTCCGCGCCGGCCTCCGCCTGGGCCCGGAGGTACGGGAGCACCACATTGACCGCCGCGTCCATCAGGCGCCGCCAAGTGTCGGGCTCGGCGTGCATCAGAGCCTTGGCGCGGGCAAAGTCCCGAGACGGTCCCCCCTCGATCAAGTAGGAGGCCAGGGTGAACGGCGCCCCGGCGAACCCGATCAGGGGAACCGAGAGCTCCTTCTTGAGGATGCGGATGGTCTCCAGGGTGTAGGGCACGTCCTCGGTGGGTTCCAGCGCCCTGAGGCGATCGATGTCCTGTTCAGAGCGGAACGGTTCCTCGATCTTGGGTCCCTCGTTGGCCACGATGCGGACGCCGACCCCGACGGCCGCCACCGGCACCATGATGTCGGAGAACAGGATCGCGGCGTCTACGTCCATCCGCCGAACCGGCTGGAGGGCGATCTCCGCAGCGGCCTCCGGGTCCCGGGTCAGCGTGAGGACGTCGGTGTCGCCCCGCAGCTTCCGGTACTCGGGGAGGTAGCGGCCCGCCTGGCGCATGAACCACACCGGCGTAGCGTCCACAGGCTCCCGCCGGCAGGCCCGCAGGAACCGCTCGCGCACATGCGGACGCGCATCTTTCGAGGGATCCGGGGTCATCGAGGGGGAGTCTATCCGGGCGGGAAGCTACGAGCCCTTCCGCCACAACCGCACGTATCCGTCTCGGTGCACCGAAGCGTTCGGCGAAGTGGCCTGGTAGGGACCATCCACACCCCACGCTCGACCCCGGGTGTCGAGGGACCACCTCCTCGCAGCGCCCGGGAACGACTCGCCAGAGACCCAGCTGACGTAGAAGGCCCACCGGCCGCCCGATGATCCCGCCAGGAAGGCGATCGAGCAGTAGCCGTGGACTCCCTTTGCCTCCCACCCCTCGACCACTGCCGACCCGAAGCTTTCGTCGGCAACCAGGGTGCGTACCGACTCGTTCTCCACACCGTTCCAGAACGAGGCACACTGCCTCCGGGTCGGTGGGAAGGAGAATTCCCCTCCGACACGGACACTGAAGATAACGACAAGGATCCCGGCAGCGGCCACTCCGGCCAGGGTCCCGATGATGGGGCCGGCTCTCCTCTTTTCAGCCATCCCCTGATTGGACGCCCGGAAGGAGACTCACGGCCGAGCGTCGAACAGATTAGGACCAACCTCAAGGAGGAACTGTGCGCCCGCGTCGTCTGGCCATCGCCGTCCTGGCGACCCTGTCTCTCATCCTTGCCTCTCCCTCGGCGGCCTCAGGGAATACTGGGGCACCGGTAGACCCCGACCTCCGGTCCCTCATCGCCCGGGTGGGCCCGGAGGGACACATCGCCGCGTTCGTCCACTTCGCCCCAAGCGTTCCGTACGCCAGGGGCGTGGAGGCCATCCGGGACGCCGGGGCCTCCGTCTCTGCCGACCTCCCCGCCGGCCACCTGGCGTACGCCTTCGGCCCCGTGGCGGCGTTCACCGCCCTGTCGGCCCGGCCGGAGGTGACGTTCCTGGAGCACGGCGGCACCGAGCCGCTGCTGCTGGAGACGGCCACCTGGGCCACCCGGGTCCGGACGCTGTACGAGCCCACGGGCGGGCTGGACCTCACCGTGGAGGACGCCGACGGCGACCTCCTGAACGGTCAGGGAGTGGGAATCGCCATCGTGGACAGCGGCATCGACGCCACCCACCCGGACCTCCGGTGGGCCGGGTTCGGCGAGGAGGACCCCAAGACCATCAAGAACTTCAAGGTGCTGTGCACGATGCCCGACCTCTCAGACGCGGGGTGCATGGGAGGGATCGTCATGGAGGACGTCCCCGACTCCGACACCACCAGCGGGCACGGCACCCACGTGGCCGGGATCTCAGCCGGAGACGGGACCGCCAGCGAGTCCGACGGAGACTCCACCACCACCGGCGACCGGATGTTCCGCGGCGTGGCCCCGGGATCCAAGCTGTACGGGTTCGGGGCCGGCGAAGGACTGTCGATCTTCGTTCCCTCCGCGGCGGCGGCGTTCCAGTGGATCTACGACAACGGCCTGGAGCAGGACCCGCCGATCCGGGTGGTCAACAACTCGTGGGGCGGCACGGGTGCTCACAACCCGGACCTGGCCATCAGCAAGCTCAGCAACGCGCTGATCCAGGACAAGGACATCACCGTGGTGTTCGCCGCCGGCAACGCCGGAGGCGACGGGAGCGCCATCTCAACCAACCCCTACGCCAACAACCCCACCCCGGGACTCATCAGCGCTGCCAACTACAGCGACGACGAGACCGGCAACCGGGACAACGCACTCGACGACACCTCCAGCCGGGGGAAGTCCGACCAGCCGGAGACGTGGCCCGACGTCTCTGCGCCGGGGACGCTCATCAACTCGACCTGCAAGCTCGCAACCGTGGCCTGCGGGGGAGCGGGGGTCACCCTCCACTACCCGCCCTTCTACACCTATCTGTCCGGGACCTCGATGGCCGCGCCGCACACGGCGGGAGCGGCTGCCCTCCTGTACCAGGCCGACCCGGGCATCACCCCGGCCGAGGTGGAGGACGTTCTCGAGGACACCGCCCACAAGTACACGGCCGGGGCTCCGTACGAGGCCGACCCGGCCAACCCCGACGACACCTCTTCGTTCGACAAGGGCCACGGCCTCCTCGACGCCCGTCTGGCGACCCTGGAGACCCTGGGCCTCCCGGACGACTTCGGTACCGGCACCGGTGCCGCCGGCTCGCTGTCCACCGTCATCGCCGAGGATGCGAGCGACGACCACCCGGTGGACTCCCTGGACATCGAGGAGGTCACCCTCACCGAGGACCCGGGGACCGGCACGGTCCGGGTGGACTGGGAGGTCCGGGGGACCTCGACGCCGCCCGCGCCCGGCAGCAGCATCCGGTACCTGCTGTACAACTCGATCGACGGGGTGTTCCGGATCTTGGGGGTCCAGTGGACGGGCACCGGGGACCCGACCTGCTCCAACGACTCCACGCCCGGCTGCGTGGCCTCGCTCTCCGAGAACGTGTTCACCGCCGAGTATCCGGCCGCCGAGCTGGAAGCGTCGAGGGGGGGCGAGCTGTTCGACGCCTTCGCCGCCACGTTCGTGAGCCCCGGGGCGCTGTTCACCGGGGGGCCGTTCCGCGGAGGCGGGACGGAAGACCGGGCGCCGGGCGGCGACGGGTCCACTGCAGTGACCCATCCGGCTCGCGGAGAGGAGCACGTGTTCGTGGCCCAGGAGCCGGCCCTCCCGGACCTCACCCTCGGGCCGAGCGACATCTCGTTCACCACCCGGAAGGAACAAGGAGCGGACGTGGTGACGGTGGTGGCCCGGATCCACAACGTCGGCGAGGCCGAGGCCTCCAACGTGGAGGTGCGGTTCGTGGCGAACGGCTCTGAGATCGGCCGGACCACCATCTCCAGCATCCCCGCAGGCGGCTCGGCGACCACTTCCCAGCTGTGGGGCAGCGTGAAGCACCAGCAAGGCTTCCACACCGTTGAGGTGACCGCCGATCCCGACGAGGAGATCGAGGAGGAGGACGACGCCAACAACACCGCGCAGCGGGTCGTGAAGGTCCGGGGGAACAAGATCAGGCCGCGGTAGCCTCCGGTCCGCCAGAGCGTTTGCCATCACCGGCCGCCGGGTAGTTCACCGGTGCATGGACCGCTACCAGCAGCTCATCGAGAAGCGCGACGACGAGGGGCTCACCGACCAGGAGGCGGACGAGCTCGGGCGCCTGATGGCCGAGCGCCGGGGCAAGCAGTACGGGAACGCGGACGACCCTCCCGAGGACGTGGAGATCGAGCGGGTCGGCACGATGGAAGCCACCGAAGAGGACGTCGCCGAGCTGGAGAAGCAGAAGGAAGAGGAGAAGGCCCGGCAGGAGGAGAAGGCCGCCACCCCGCCCAAGGGCACCGAGCAGCGCCCCGAGGAGGTCCACCGCGCGGACCCTCCCAAACCGGGCACCGAAGGCGCCCCACCCGCCTGACCTTCAGTCCCGAATCTGTCGCAGGTCGAGGCCGACGCGTAGCCGCGACCACCTCCGGTCCGCCGTGAGGACCGGCTTCCCCAGCCGGGACCCGAGGGCCAGACAGGCCCGGTCGCCGAGCGAGAGCCCCATCTTGCGCGTGGCCGCCCGGAGCTCGGAGGCACCGACCGCATCGGTGCTGTCGAACGGAACAACGTCGAGGATCCGCTCGACCTCGGTGGCGATCCGGCCGGGATCCTCCCCCGCGTCGCCCAATACGGTGAGCGCCTCAGATAGATTCACCGCGCTGATGACGGCCCCGGTAGCCAACGCCTCCGCGACCTGGTCGGCCCCTGGCTCACGGTGGAGGTACGCGAGCAACGCCGAGGCGTCGAGCACTACCGGGCTCAAGCGCCGCCCTCGGCCCGGACCTCGGCTCGCCGCTCCTCGATGAGCCGGTCCACCAGGCTGCTCCGCGGTGCCACGTGCCGGTAGGCGCCGAGCATCTCCTGGACGAGCGCCCGCCGGGAACGCAGGATGAGCCGATCTCCCTCCACCCAGGCGACCAGCTCGTCCCCGGGCTGGAGGCCGAGAGCCTTCCGGACCCTGGCCGGGATAACTGCGCGTCCCTGAGCCCCGAGCCTCAGATGGGACACCTTCTCCAATTCTGCCATGGTTTCAGCATATGCCACAATATCTCCTTGTGCCACCAGCTCCTTGTCCCGGGTCACGCTATCGGATGGCGGTGACACGAACCCGCTCTTGCGGAAGCACCCTCGTCGCGCATCGCCCCTGGTCAGCAGGGGTATGGACCGTGAAGCGTAGACTTGAGTTGAGACCATGACGAAGAAGCTCAACAGGGAGGAATTCGGCCCCAACACCTGGCTGGTCGAGGAACTGTACCGCCAGTACCAGGAAGACCCCCAGTCCGTCAGCGAGACGTGGCGGGAGTTCTTCGAGGACTACGTCCCCGGCACCGGCGACGGCCGGGCAGCGCAGCCGGAGGCGAGGGCGGCCGAAGCCCCGGCGAGTTCGGAGCCGCCCCGAGCCGTCGAGGCGCCCGAGCCTGCGGCGGCGACGCTGTCTGAGCAAGGGGCCCGGCCGCCCGAGCCCGAGAACGCGGAGCCGCTGACCGGCGCAGCCAAGGTCATCGCAAAGAGGATGGAGGAGTCCCTCGAGGTCCCCACCGCTACCAGCGTCCGCACCGTCAACGCGAAGCTCCTCGAGGTCAACCGCGGGATCCTCAACAACCACCTGAAGCGCCACCAGGGCGGCAAGATGTCCTTCACCCACGTCATCGCGTATGCGGTGGTCCGGGCCCTCACCGAGATGCCCGGGATGAACGTCAGCTACGCCGAGCGGGACGGCAAGCCCGCGGTCACCAAGCACGACCACGTCAACCTCGGCCTCGCGGTCGACGTGAAGCGAGACGACGGGACCCGCGTCCTCCTGGTCCCCGTGGTCAAGGAGGCCGACACCCTCGACTTCGCCGCCTTCCACCGGACCTACGAGGAGCTCATCCAGCGGACCAATCGCAACAAGCTCACTCCCGCGGACTTCACCGGTGCCACCCACACCATCACCAACCCGGGGACGCTGGGCACCGTCCAGAGCGTGCCGCGGCTGATGCCCGGGCAGGCCGCGATCATCGGCGTGGGAAGGATCGGGTACCCGGCCGAGTTCGCCGGCGCCGACGAGGACACCATCGCCGACCTCGGGATGGGAAAGACGCTCACGCTCACCTCCACCTACGACCATCGGGTCATCCAGGGTGCCGAGTCCGGCGAGTTCCTGGCCCTGGTCGAGGAGCTGCTCCTGGGCAAGGGAGTGTTCTACGAGCGGATCTTCCGGGCCATGCACGTCCCCTACGTGGCGGTGCAGTGGCGCCAGGACGAACGTCCCGCCCGGGGCTCCATCGACGAGGCCGAGCAGCACATGCGGCTCCGCCAGCTCATCCAGATGTACCGGGTCCGCGGCCACCTGATCGCCGACCTCGACCCCCTCGAGCAGCGGGACCCCACGATGCACCCCGAGCTCGACCCGGCGACCTACGGTTTCACCATCTGGGACCTCGACCGGACCTTCGCCACCGGCGGGTTCGGCCGGCAGCGCGAGATGAAGCTCCGGGACATCCTGGCGATCCTCCGCGACGCCTACTGCCGCACCGCCACCGTCGAGTACATGCACATGCAGGACCCCGACCAGAAGGAGTGGATCCAGGAGCACACCGAGGGCGTGGACACCACCATCCCTCGCGAGGACAAGCTCCGGATCCTGTCGAAGCTCGGCGAGGTGGAGGCCCTGGAGCAGTTCCTCCACAAGCGGTACATGGGCCAGCGCCGGTACAGCCTGGAGGGAAGCGAGTCCCTGATCCCCATCCTCGACGCGGTCCTGTCGGCCGCCGCCGACCAGGACCTGGTGGAGTCGGTGATCGGGATGTCCCACCGGGGCCGCCTCGACGTGCTGACCTCGATCGTGGGCAAGTCGTACTCCGACCTGTTCCGTGAGTTCGAGGGGGCCCTGCCGCTCGACCTCCCCCAGGGTTCCGGCGACGTGAAGTACCACGTGGGCGCGGAGGGGAAGTTCACCGGCGCGAATGGAAAGGCCATCGTGGTCACGGTGGCCTCCAACCCCTCGCACCTGGAGGCGGTGGACCCGGTGGTCGAGGGGATGGCCCGGGCCAAGCAGGACCTCCTCGACAAGCCCGAGGAGGCCCCGGTCCTCCCCATCCTCATCCACGGCGACGCCGCGTTCGCCGGCCAGGGCGTGGTGGCCGAGACCCTCAACCTCTCGGCCCTCCACGGCTTCGGCACCGGTGGGACCGTGCACGTGATCGTGAACAACCAGCTGGGGTTCACCACCGGGTCGGACTACGGACGGTCCAGCACCTACGCCAGCGACGTGGCCAAGATGGTCCAGGCCCCCATCTGGCACGTCAACGGCGACGACCCCGAGGCGTGCGTCCGGGCGGCCCGCCTGGCCTTCGAGTTCCGGCAGCGGTTCAAGAAGGACGTGGTCATCGACATGTGGTGCTACCGCAAGTGGGGTCACAGCGAGGGCGACGACCCCTCGTTCACCCAACCTCTCATGTACCGGAAGATCAAGGACCTCCGCACGATCCGGAAGCGCTACGTGGAGCA
Source organism: Actinomycetota bacterium (assembly GCA_050693275.1). Lineage (GTDB taxonomy): Bacteria > Actinomycetota > UBA4738 > UBA4738 > CALAEC01 > CALAEC01. The sequence continues at coordinate 19,846 of JBOGWD010000308.1, forward strand.
CCTGGTCAACCGGGGCGACCTCACCGTCGAGGAGGCCCAGGAGGCCCTGGCCGAGTTCAAGCGCCGCCTGGACCGGGCCTTCGACGAGATCCCCCGGGAGGAGAAGGAGGTCCCGTCGAAGGTCGAGCGCCAGGAGCCGGAGCCCTTCCAGCCGAAGCCGGTGGAGACGGCCGTGGACCGGGAGGCGCTCCAGGGCATCCTCGAGGCCATCACCGAGGTGCCCGAGGGGTTCCACGTCCACGAGAAGCTGGCCAAGGGGCTGGAGCAGCGCCGGACCCAGCTCGACCAGGACGCCGTGGACTGGGCCACGGCCGAGGCCCTGGCCTTCGGGTCGGTGGTGAGGGAGGGGCGGACGGTCCGCCTCTCCGGCCAGGACTCCCGGCGGGGCACGTTCAGCCAGCGCCACTCGGTCCTGGTGGACCAGGAGACGGGCCGGGAGTACACGCCCCTGACCGCGGCCGAGGACAGCGGCGGCCGGTTCTTCATCTACGACAGCCTGCTCAGCGAGTTCGCCGTGATGGGCTTCGAGTACGGCTACTCCGTGGCCGCGCCCGACGCGCTGGTGCTGTGGGAGGCCCAGTTCGGCGACTTCATCAACGAGGCCCAGGTGGTGGTGGACCTGATGGTGGCCGCCGGCGAGGACAAGTGGGGCCAGACCAACGGGCTGGTCCTGCTGCTCCCCCACGGGTTCGAGGGCCAGGGCCCCGACCACAGCAGTGCCAGGCTGGAACGGTTCCTCCAGCTGGCGGCGGAGGACAACATGCAGGTGGTGGTGCCGTCCAGGCCCTCCCAGTACTTCCACGCGCTCCGGCGGCAGGCCATCCGCGAGCGGAAGAAGCCGCTGATCGTGTTCACGCCGAAGTCGCTGCTGCGGATGAAGGAGACGTTCAGCCAGGCCGCGGCGCTGACGGAGGGCCGGTTCCAGCCGGTCCTGGCCGACCCCAGCCCACCCGACAACCCCCGCCGCGTGGTCCTGTGCCAGGGCAAGTTCTTCTGGGACCTGTTCAGGGCCCGGAAGGACGAGCCGGTGGCCCTGACGAGAATCGAGGAGGTCTATCCGTTCCCGAAGGCCGAGCTCCAGGAAGTGCTCAAGCGGTACCAGGGCGCCGAGATCGTGTGGGCCCAGGAGGAGCCGGAGAACATGGGGAGCTGGCACTTCATGGAACGCATGTGCCGCCGGGAGCTGGGCTTGGAGCTCAAGGTCGTGGCCCGCGAGGAGAGCGCCAGCCCCGCCTCGGGCAGCATGGCCATCCACCAACAGGAGCAGGAGGAGCTCACCCGAACCGCCCTCGGCTAGCCGCTCTTGACGCCCCAGGCGAACACGGCCACCTGAGGATCGGTGAAGCTCTCCGGCGGGAGTCCGGCCAGCCGCTCTCTGGCCCGGGCCACAACCTCCGTGCGGACCTCGGGAGCGAGCGACTCGAACCGGCACCTCGACCGGCCGAGGCGGGTCCGCACCTCGAGGAACTCCTCGACGGTCATGGGTTGAGGCTCCCGGTCGATGGCCGTGCGGACGTCCCGGAAGCCGGCGTCCTCGAGGAGCGCCGCCAGCTTGTCGGGAGTGTCCATGAGGCCGAGCTTCGAAGGACTGGGGTCCGGGACGGCACCGTGCTCGTCGAGGAGGTCAGCCCACACGCCGTCGGCCCGGAAGTCATTGGCGTCTGCCTCCCAGGTGGCTACGCCGAGCCCCCCGCCGGGGCGGAGGACACGGCGGGCCTCGGCCAGGCCGTGGGGAGGGTCGGGGAGGAAGAACAGCATGAACGGCATCACGGCGGCGTCAACGGAGGCATCCCGGAGGGCCATGCGCCCGGCGTCCATGACGGCCCGGCCGAAGTCCCGGGGCGCCCGCCGGATCATCCCCTCGGCCGCGTCGACCCCGGCCACGTACGCCCTGGGCGCGGCCTCCCGGATGGCAGGTAGGAGCGCGCCGACCCCGGCGCCGATGTCGACGGCCACCGAGGCCCCTTCGAGTGGCAGCCCCGCCAGGAGCCGCTGCCCCAGCCTGGCCATCGACACCGCCCAGAACCGTTCGTAGAGCGGGGCGTCCTGGGAGAAGCGGCCGGCCACCGGGGCGACGTGGTCGCGTTCCACGAGGGGAGTATCCGCTACCATGACCCGAGCTTCATGTCGACCTTCGAGGAACTCGACAAGCTGAGCACGAAGGACCTCCGCGACAGGGCGTTCCGCGTCGCCAGGCACCGCCTCGACGTCGGCTTCTTCTGGGGGCTCGTCGAGTACGCGCCCGTGGCCGAGGCCATCGGCGGACACACTCGGCACGCCCAGGCGGACGTGCTCAGCCTCTCCGCCACGGTGGAGGACGCCATCGATTCAGGCGAGAACGAGGTCGAGGATGCCCTCCGGCCCATCTACATCGACTACCTGCTGAAGCACGAACCCGACGAGAAGTAAGCCCCGGAGATCCTCTACCCGGCCCGTGGAAGCGGGCCCGCTTCACGACAGCCCGTTTGGCGGTGGTTCCGCCGACTCGCGTCCCGAGCTCCCCTACATCCGGATCACCGTCGCAGGGGGTTCTGATTCACGAACGACCTGTCACTCGCGAGCGCTTTGGCCGCTCAGCGGTCGGGGCCAGTCGTGCGCCGCTGCTCCAGACGCACCCGTTGTTCGATGGCCCGGATCGGTCCCTCGAAGTGCCGGCGGACCGCCTCGATGGCTCCGTCCAGGTCTCGATCCCCGAGGGAGTCGAGCATCTCCCCGTGCTGGCGGCCGAGATCCTCGGGGTCCGCCCCCCACTGCAGGGCCAGACGCCGGTAGCGCTCCGTGTGATCCCAGATCGTGCCGATCACGTGGAGGAGCCATGTGGAGCCCGCCTTCTCGTAGAACAGGAAGTGCAGCCGGCGGTGCGCCTCGTGTCCCTCGTCGGCGGCGCCCTCGGCCAGGAGCCGGGTCATCCCGTCCTTCAGCCTCCGGGCCTGCTCCAGGTCGTCGTCGGTGAGGTTCGGCAGGCACAGACGGACCGCCTCCACCTCGAGGATCGTCCGGAGGCGATAGGCGTCCGCCAGGTCAGGGAAGGAGAGCTCGGCCACCCGAGCGCCCTTGTTGGCCACCGACTCCACCAGCCGCTCCGCCTCGAGGCGCCGGAGGGCCTCCCGGACCGGGATCGCGCTCACCCCGCTCCGCTCGGCCAGATCCTGCATCCGCAGCGGCGACCCGGGAGCGTACTCGCCCCGGAGGATGGCGGCCCGGGTCAGGCGGTAGACGTGCTCGACCGCGGAGATCCCTTCGTCGCCGGCCTCCCGACGGATGGGGCGCTCGCTTGACTCAGAGGAAGTCATATCGTATATGATTCCGCATATTATATAGAGCACCAGGGGGAGACATGACCACGGACCTGACCGAACTGCCCTCGCCCCCCATCCGGGACGACATCGTGCCGGCCCGCGGATACGCCGCCTTCGACATGGAGAAGGGGCGGACGGTCCGGATCGAGGACGTGGAGGGGCAGCAGGCCGTCGACCTCATCTGCTACAACCGCCACAACCTGGCCGAGAAGTTCTGGGCCGCCCACACCGCGAAGGTGAGCGGGACCATCTACATCACCACCGGACACGTCCTGTACTCCGACCTGGCCAACCCGATGATGACCATCGTCGAGGACACCGTCGGTGTCAACGACCTCATCTGCGGGTCGTGCTCGCTGCCGCTGGACATCCTCCGGTACGGGAAGGACAGGGCCATGCCCGGGTGCATGGAGAACTTCGCGCTCTCCATCCGGCCGTGGGGGCTGGAGCGGAAGGACATCCCCATGTGCTTCAACATCTTCCTCGACTACCCGGTCCAGGACGAGGGGCGCGTGGCCATCGACAAGGACCCCGTGTCCAGGCCCGGCGACCACATTGACCTCCGGGCGGACATGGACCTGCTGGTGGCGATCTCCGCTTGCCCCCAGGAGAACAACCCGTGTAACGGCTTCAACCCCACCCCCATCCGGGTGGCCGTGTACTGACCGAGAGGAGGACGAGATGAGACGCTCCTGGTTCAGGACCGCGGCGCTGCTCGGCGCCGTCGCACTCACCGGCGCGTCGTGCGCCGGCGAGGCGGAGGAGGCCGGCGGGGACGGCGGAAGGCCGACCGTGGTGTTCCAGGGATTCCCCGCCGACCCCGCGGCGCTCCCCCTGCTGGCCATGCAGGAGGAGGGCTTCGACGAGGAGAACGGGTTCGTCGGCGAGTACCTGGCGGTGGACCCCGACGCGGCCACCAACACCTTCCTGATCGGCGAGAGCGACATCGCCATGGAGCAGGACGGGATCAACATGACCATCGTGCAGCAGGAGGGCCACCAGGCCGTCCTGTTCGCCCCCGGCCTCAACATGATGACCGGGATCGTGGTCGCCGAGGATTCCCCGTACCAGGATCCCACCGACCTGGTCGGGGAGCGGGTCGGGCACTTCGGGGTGGACTCCGGGACCACCTCGACGATCGCCCTGATGCTCCAGGAGATCTACGGCCTCGACGTGCTCACCGAGTACGACCTGCGGGAGACCGGCCCCGAGGCCCTCCCCGAGCTGCTCAAGAGCGGCGAGGTCGAGGCCATCTTCGACTTCGAGCCGCTGGCCCTCCGGGCGGTGCTGGAGACGCCGGGGCGGTACCTGTTCGAGCCCGCCAAGGCGTGGGCCGAGCACACCGGCGGGTGGTCGCCGTGGCTGACCAACCTGGCCGCCCGGGAGGACTGGCTGGCGGAGAACGAGGACGTCGCCGTCGGCATCCGGGACGCCTGGATGGCGGGCATCGAGGTCCTGGTGGAGTCGAACTACGAGCTCCTCCGGGAGGAGCCGTACAAGTCGTTCCTGGAGCTGAAGAGCGACGAGGAGCTGGAGGCGTTCATCGACTACTGCGTGGACCTCCCCTGCTTCGGGACCACCTGGACCGAGGAGGACATCCAGGGCCTCAACGAGTACCTCGAGCTCTTCGCCCAGCACGGCATCCTGATCGAGGAGACCGCGGAGGAGCCGGTGGCGGTGATCCTGGAGGACTACTTCGGGGAGTAGGCTCCGCCTGAGCATGGAGCGGAGGCGCTCGCAGGGGCTCGACCTCGCCCTGGGGGGGCTGGGCCTGGGCTCGCTGGTCCTCCTCTACTGGGTGGGCAGTCGGACGACCACGTTCGTGCCTCCCATCGGCGATGTCCTCTCCCAGATTCCGGTCTTCCTCTCGGAGGACGAGGTCTGGCCCGACGTCACGGCCACGGTGCGCCGCGTGTTCGGGGCCCTGGCCATCGCCATGGTGGCGGGGTTCCTGGCAGCCTCCGTCATGTCCCGGGGGCGGTTGTGGGGCCGGGTGATCGACCGCTACGTGAGCCTGATGCTGGGGATCCCCAGCACGATCGCCGCGCTCCTGGCCCTGTTCATCTTCAAGCGGTCGGAGGTCGGAGTGTACTTCGTAGTGGCCATCATCACGTTCCCGTTCGTGGCCCTGACCCTGCTCCAGGGCCTCCGGGCCGCCGACCGCCGGCTGGACGAGATGAGCCAGGTGTACCGGTTGGGACAGGTGGCCCACGCCCGCCACGTGGCCGGCCCCCACCTGGTCCCGTACACATTCGCCGCCCTGCGGAACGAGTACGCCCACGCTTGGAAGGTGGTGGTGCTGGCGGAGCTGTTCGCCGTGAACACGGGGATGGGGGCCCGGTTCGCCCGGGCATTCGACCGGTTCCTGCTGGTCGACGCGATGCTGTGGCTGCTCCTGTTCATGCTGATCCTGCTGGGGACCGAGTACCTGCTGCTGCTCCCGGCGGAGCGGCGGATCCTGCGGTGGCGGGCCTCGGCCCGGGAGGCCGCGGCCGGGGAGGCCGTGGCGTGAAGCGGGAGGGCACGGTGGCGCCCGGCCGCACCCGCGACTACATCCGGGTGGAGGGGCTGCGGGTCTCCTACGACCGGGAGAACACCGCCATCGAGGACCTGGACATGGTGGTGGGGAAGGGCGAGTTCGTGGCCGTCCTCGGGCCCAGCGGCTGCGGGAAGTCCACGCTGCTCCACGTCATGGCCGGCCTGCTCCGGCCCGACGCCGGCCGGATCGACATCGGGGGCCGGCCGGTGGAGGGGACGGCCGACGGCGAGGCGCCCCGGATCGGGTACGTGTTCCAGGACCACCGGCTCCTGCCGTGGCGCACGGTGGCCCAGAACCTCCGGACGGTGCTCCGGTCGGCCGGGGTCCCTCCGGAGGAGATCGAGGAGCGCATCGACCGGTACCTGGGGATGCTCCACATCGAACGGTTCCGGGACACCTGGCCGATGCGGCTGTCGGGGGGCCAGCGCCAGCGGGTGTCGATCGCCCGGGCCCTGGCCATCCACCCGGCGGTGGTCCTCATGGACGAGCCGTTCAGCACCCTGGACGAGGTCACCGCCCGCCTGATGCGCCAGCAGCTGGCCCAGCTGTGGCAGGAGAGCGGCCAGACCATCGTGTTCGTGACCCACTCGATCCGGGAGGCCCTGTTCCTGGCCGACCGGATCTACATCCTGACCCGGGGGCCGGCCCGGGTGTTCGACGTGGTCACGGTGCCGATCGACCGTCCCCGGGGCTACGAGGACCCCCGGCTCACCGAGCTCGAGGGCCAGATCGTGGACCGGGTGATGGAGGTCTGGGGGTACGGCGCCGTCGACGTGCCCACGGACGGGGAGGGCTAGCCGGTGGCGGTCGGGACGGCGCGGGTCGGCCTGTTCGGCCCGGAGCGCATCCGCCGGGCCCAGGCCTTCGCGGTGGCCTCGCTCCTGGCCCTGGGCGTGTGGCAGCTGGCCACGCGCATCTCCGACGGCTGGGTACCCTCGCTGGCCGAGATCGGTGTGGCCTTCGCCGAGGACGTAACCACCCCCAGCGTGTACGGGGAGATGTGGATCACGTTCAAGCGGATCCTGATCGCCTTCGCCGGGGCCACCACGGTGGGGATCGCCCTGGGGGTGGCCATGGGCCTGAGCCGGCGGGTCTCCGCGTTCTTCCGCCCCATCATGGTCCTGGGGCTGGCCGTGCCCGACCCCGTGTACATCATCGTGGCCATCCTGGTGCTGGGCACGGACGAGTCATCGGGGCTGATCGCCATGATCGTGGCCCTGATCCCATTCGTGGTGAACATCGTGGTCAGCGGGGTCCGCAGCCGGGACCGGGGGCTCGACGAGATGAGCTCGGTGTACCGTCTGGGGCGCCGTCGGTACCTCATCGACGTGGTGGCCCGTCAGGTGGCCCCGGCGCTGATGGCGGCGACCCGGACCTGCTTCGCCTTCTCCTGGAAGCTGGTGGTCCTGGTGGAGGCCCTCAGCCAGCCCCGGGGGATCGGGGCCCAGATCTACCTGTCCTTCCGCCTCCTGCGCCCCGACCACATGATCGCCCTGGCCCTGATGTTCATCCTGGTGCTCCGGGCCGTGGAGGCCCTGGTGTTCGCGCCCGTCGAGCGGCGGGTCCTGGCCTGGATGCGATGAGGTTTGGACACGCCATGTCCGGGGGCGGGGACCCCGTCCTGTTCGCCGAGGCCGGCGGCCGGCGGATCACCCTCGGCGGGACCCTCGACGCTCTCCTCCAGGACGGCGGGCGCCTGGCCCGCATGCGAGAGGAGCTCGACGCTCGGTTCGCGGCCGGCCAGGGCGACGCCTCCGTCGATGAGGCCCCCCTCGCACCCCCTATCCTCCGTCCGGGCAAGATCGTGGCCGTCGGCCTCAACTACCACGATCACTGCCGTGAGTTCGGCGTCGAGCCGCCGACCTCGCCCGTCCTGTTCCCCAAGCTGACCTCAGCGCTGTGCGGCCACGGAGCGGAGGTCCGGTGGAGCCTCGCGGTGACCTCGGAGGTGGACTGGGAAGCCGAGCTGGCGGTGATTATGGGGCGGACGGTCCGCGACGCCAGCCCCGGCGACGCCCGGGCCGGGATCTTCGGCTACACGGTCATCAACGACGTCACGGCCCGGGACATCCAGCGTGACGAGCAGCAGTGGCTGCGGGCGAAGGGGCTGGACACGTTCTGCCCCCTCGGCCCCGTCGCCGTGACCGCCGACGAGATCCCCGACCCCCAACGCCTGGCCGTTCGGTCCCGCGTCAACGGCCACGTGATGCAGGACTCCACGACGGCCGAGATGGTGTTCGGCGTCGACGAGCTCGTCGCCACGCTGTCGCGATCGTTCACCTTCGAGACGGGGGACGTTCTAGCCACCGGCACCCCGTTCGGGGTGGGCGCGTTCCGCACCCCCGCCATCTTCCTCTCGGCCGGGGACGTGATGGAGATGGAGGTCGAGGGCGTCGGGGTGCTGCGCAACACCTGTGCGGTGGCGGACGGTGCCGATGGACGAGAGGAGGATGCATGGGCGAACCGGTGATGCTCGAGCCGGAGGGGCTGGCCCCCCCGATCGGTCAGTACTCCCACGTAAGCAGGGTGGCCGCCGGCGAGCTCCTGTTCGTGGCGGGCCAGGTGGCCATCTCCTGGGAGGGGAACCTCGTCGGCCGGGGGGACTTCGAGGCGCAGATGCGCCAGGTGTTCACGAACCTGGAGCGAGCCCTGGCCGCCGGGGGCGCCGGGCTGCACAACGTGACTAAGTTCACCACGTACGTGGTGGGGGCGGAGCACGTCGACGACTTCTACCGGGTCCGCCGGGAGCTGTTCGGCTCCCTGTACCCGGACGGCCGGTATCCGCCGAACACGCTCGTGGTGGTGGACCGGCTGGTCTCGCCGGACCTCCTCCTCGAGATCGAGGCGGTCGCCGGCGTCTGATCGGGGAGGACCGATGCGGATCGCCTGCGTGCAGCTGCGCGCTCGGGACGTCTCCGAGGCGGACCGGGCCCTGGAGGAGGCCGTCGGGGCGGCGACCAAGGCGGCCCGCCGGGCCGACCTGGTGGTTCTCCCAGAGGCCACGTACCCGGCCTACGTGCTCCACGACCCCGGCCCATACCTCGACCCGAGGTGGTACCAGCGCGGGCGGGCGGCGTTCGCCGATGTCGCGTCCCGGGAAGGGGCGTGGGTCGCCGTCGGCCTGGTGCGCCCGGAGGGCCATGCCCTCTTCAACTCGGCGGTCCTGCTCGATCCCGGGGGCCGGACGGCCGCCACGGCGGACAAGGTCTTCCTGTGGCACTTCGACTCACAGTGGTTCCGCCCCGGGCGCCCCGGGGAGGTCGTCCCGCTGCCCTGGGGAGCGGCCGGGATGTTCGTGTGCGCGGACGCCCGGATGGTCGAGGTGCCGCGGCGGCTGGGCGTGGCGGGGGCCCGCCTTCTGCTGGACCCGACGGCCCTGGTCCTCTCCCCGGCCGGGATCAACGCCCAGGTCGAGTACCTGCTGAGCGCAAGGGCCTGGGAGAACGGGGGCTTCCTGGCCGTGGCCAACAAATGCGGAGTGGAGGCGGGGATCGCGTCGTACGCCGGCCGCTCGGCGATCTACGGGCCAGACGGGCGTCGGGTGGCCGAGGCGGGCGCCGAGCAACCGGAGACCATCGTGGCGGAGGTCGACCTGGCCGCCGCCCCCGGCCCCCCCGCAGCCCGCGATCCTGGCGGGTACCCAGAGCTCTCGGCCCCGCCTGACTCGCTGCCCATCGCCGAGGTTCTGTCCGCCCCGCCCCCGGCCAGGCCGCTTCGAGTGGCGATGCTCTCGGGGGCGACGGCCCGGGATCGAGCCGTGGAGGAGCTCGCCCCTGACGTGGCGATCCAGGCCGGCGCGGACGGCCTCCCCGAGCTGGTCCCCCTCGGCGGGGAGGGCGGGGCCCGAGCCGGCCCGACCTCCGGGACGGTCGTAGCGGTCGGCGGGGCCCGGATCGGGCTCCTGGCGGGCGACCGGGGGCTGGTTCCGGAGGAGGTCCGGGTCCTGATGCTGCGCGGCGCGTCCGTGGTGGTTTGGCACACCGGGGACACCGAGGTGCCGGCGTTCGTGGCACGGACGAGGGCCGACGAGAATCGGGTGTTCCTCGTCACGATCGCCGGAGACGGCGCCTGGAGGGTGTTCGGTCCTTCGGGAACGCCCTTCGGCTCAGGTCCCGCGCCGGGGATCGTGGCGACCCTCGTCGAGCTGCCCCTCGCGCTGGCCTGGTTCAAGGAGATGGCTCCGGGAACGGATGTGGTCCGCGGACGCACCCCCTCGCACTTCGACCCGCTCGCCCTGAGCTGACCAAGGGAGCTGGCGTGCAACCGGGTCTTCTGGCTAATCCCCATCGGTTGAATGTCCCCCTTTCCAGGTGCGGGCCTTCCGTGTTATGTGGGAGACATGGGCGGGAGGGCCCAACTCGCCACGGAACGCAGCCCGCGAGCCTTCCCAACCGACGCTATGGAGGATCGGCGCGCCGCGGTTGAGCAGATGGGGTACTCGGTCGAGACCTATCTTCGGAAGTCGGCCTGGGGCCACATACTGGCGGGAGACTTCTACACGAAAGTGAACTTCGCCTCTGGCCTGCCCGCGGCGATCCTCGCCGGCCTGGCCGGCGTGTCGGCGCTGGCGGACTTCAGGCTCGTCGCCGGCACGATCGCCATCGGCGTGGCGATCCTGACCGGAGTGACGACGTTCCTTCATCCGGCGGAAACCGCGCAACAGCATGCGAGGGTCGCGGAGACCCTGCTCAAGCTCGCCGACGAGATCAGGAACATCACCGTCGAGGGGCCGGCAACCGGCTCGGACCGAGCATTGAAGGAACTGCAGATGAGGATCTCCGACCTGCAACGGCAGGGACGAGACATCGCCGGCATACCCTGGGTGGCTCCACGCTTCCGGAGGAGGGTCCTGGGGAAACGTGCGGTATGACCGTTCCTTGTCCGTCGGGGGCGAGCGACAGAGACGTCCACTAGGATGAGCCGAGCGACATGACGACCCATGAGGAACTGGACAAGCTGAGCACCAAGGAGCTCCACGACCGGGCGTTCCGCATCGCCGAACGCCGGCTGGAGGTCCGGTTCTTCTGGAACCTCCTGGAGTACGCCCCCGTGGCCGAGGCGATCGCCGGTCACACGCGGCACGCCGAGGCCGACGTGCTCAGCCTCTCCGCCACCGTGCAGGACCCCACGAACTCAGGCGAGAACGAGGTGGGCGACGCCCTGCGGCCGATCTACATCGACTACCTGCTGAAGCACGACACCGACGAGAAGTCGGCCCCGGGGGGATCAGTCCAGCTTCAGGGCAGTGAACACGATCCCGTTCAGGACGGCCATGATCGTGGTCAGCGCCAGCGTGAGGGTGCGGGCGGTCCGGTGGATCTCCTCGCGCAGCTCGTGTCTCCCGGCGTCCATCTCATGCCTGAGGACTTCGATCTTGTGGTCAAGCCTCTCCTCCGTGTTCCTCAGGTCGTCCTTCGTGGCCAGTTGACCCACGCCGCCCGGCGGTAGGTGCGCCATCAAGGTGACAGCTTCCTCGGCGCCGAGAACCTCCTGGAGCCGCTGGTGGAGCTGGTGCCTCGAGCGTTCATCTGTCGACATTCTCTTCCCCCTGCCCGGTTCCGGCAAGACACGGCGCTCTGAGGGGGAGCAACGCAACCGTACTAGCACCCCCTGACACGGGAGCAGGAGGACTTGCCAGCCGGGGCGATGCACGCGTAGCGACAGGGGCAGCGGGGTTCCGGCGTTCAGCAGAGTTCGAGGGCGGTGAACGTGATCGCGTTCATCGCGCCGAGAATCGTGGCCAACGAGAACGTCAACTGGCGGCCCGTCCGACGGATCTCCGTGCGTAGCTCCTGCTTCCTGGCGTCGATCTTGTGCTCGAGGCGTTCCTCGGTGCTTCTCAGGTCGTCCTTCGTGGCGAACGCGTCCATTCGAATCGTCAGCCAAGCCTGACGGCTGTGAACACGATTCCAATCATCACGGCCATGATCGTGGTCAGCGATAGCGTGAGGTTCCGCGCCGTCCGGTGAATCTCAGCGAGCAGCTCGTGCTTAACAGCCTCGAGATCGTCCTTGGTGGCCAGCCGGCTGGTCCCTCCGGGAGGGAGGTGCGCCATCAAGGTGACGGCCTCCTCGGCACCGAGGACCTCCTCGAGCCGCTGGTGAAGCTGGTGCCTCGAACGTTCATCCACCGACATTCTGGTCCCCCTTCCCAACCTGGGCAAGACAGGGTCGTGAGGGGGCAGAAGGCACGGTACCAGCACCCTCCGACACAGTCGCGGCGGGGGTTGCGGGGGCCCAGCACGCGGCGGAGGATGAAGAGCGTGGCAGCGAAACGTCTTCACCGCGGAAGGCTCGCCTGGCTCGTGCTCGGCGGCATGGTGGTGATCCTCGGCTCGTCGGTGGCCCTGGCCCAGGAGAGCCGGCTGGGAGGGAAGATCCGGGCCGGCGGCGAGGTGGTGGTCCCGGCGGACGAGACCGTGGCCGGCGACCTGTATGCGATGGGCGGACAGGTGCGGATCGACGGGACCGTCGAAGGTGACCTGGTGGCCGGGGCCGGCCAGGTGCAGGTGACCGGCGAGGTGGTCGGCGACGTGCTGATCGGCTCGGGCAACGTCGACATCTCCGGGCAGGTCGGAGGGGACGCCCGTCTGGGCGCCGGGCAGGTGATCGTGTCGGGATCCGTGGGGGAGGACCTGGTGGTGGGATCCGGACAGGCCACCGTCACCTCGTCCGGCAGCGTGGGCGAGGACTTCATCTTCGGCACCGGCCAGACGACCCTCGATGGCGACGTGGCCGGGGGCGTGCTCGGGACCACCGGCAGCTACGTGCGGCGAGGCACGGTCGGCGGGATCGAGGACGTCACCATCGCCCGGGCGAGGGAGCCCACCCTCGCGGATCGCCTCCTGGACGGCCTCCAGCGGTTCGTGGCCATCCTGGTCGTCGGGGCGCTCCTCCTCTGGCTCCTTCCCCGCGTCGTGGTCGGCGGCGCCGAGACGCTCCGGCGCCGACCGTGGGCCAGTCTGGGCGTGGGCCTCCTGGGCATGGTCGGATTCGTGGTCCTGGTCGCGGCGATCATCCTGGCGGCCGTCCTCCTGGCCATCGGCTTCGGCCTGATCCACATGGACGACCTGGTCGGGATCACCATCTTCGGCACCACCTCGCTCCTCGGAGCGCTGGCGTTCGCGTTCTTCCTCACGGTGGCGTTCGGAACGCAGGCGGTGGTGGGCCTGGCCCTGGGGCGGCTGATGATGGGATCCGAACCCTCCACGAGGAGGTGGACCGCCCTGATCCTGGGCGTGCTGGTCGTCGCGGTGCTCACCTCCCTCCCCGTGGTGGGAGGCTGGCTCGGCCTGGTCATCGCGGTGCTCGGCCTGGGGGCACTGATCCTGGAGTTCTGGCCGTGGCGGCGGCGGGCGCCACAGCCAGCCTGAGAGGAGGAGAACATGATCGCGGCGTACATCCTCATCCAGACCGAGGTCGGAGTGCTCGGCCGGGTGGCCGCCCAAGTGGCGGGACTCAAGGGAATCACGTCGGCGGACGGGGTGACCGGTCCCTACGACGTGATCGCCAGGGCGGAGGCGACCGACCTGGACGAGCTGGGGACCCTCGTGATCCGACAGATCCAGGCCGTCCCCGGCGTCACCCGCACGCTGACCTGCCCCGTGGTCCACCTGTAGGAAGCGAAGGGCCCGCTGCTTTCGCGACGGGCCCTCCGTTCGACTTCCGGTCGTTACGCCACGGGGCGCACGTTCGCGGCCTGAGGGCCCTTCGGGCCCTGGGTCACGTCGAACTCGACCTTCTGGTTCTCGTCGAGGTTCCGGTAGCCATCACCCTGGATCGCGCTGAAATGCACGAACACATCTTCGCCATCCTCGCGGGAGATGAAGCCGAACCCCTTGTCAGGGTTGAACCACTTCACTGTACCGGTTGCCACAAGCAATCCCCTCCTTCCGTGGCCACATCCGGACATCTCGTGTCCGATGGCCTGCCGGCCGGTTCGCCGGCGAGGGAACTGCTCGAAGCCAAGACTTGCGATGCGGAAACGATGCCGAACCCTCACCCATCAGTATACGCCAGGCCGAGTCCTGTCTACCAGGAGCGTCTACTCGAGGTAGTCCCGGAGCTGCTGGGCCCTGGAGGGGTGGCGAAGCTTGCACAGCGCCTTGGCTTCGATCTGGCGGATCCGCTCCCGGGTCACGCCGAAGATCCGGCCGACCTCCTCGAGGGTCCCGGGCTCCTCGCCGAGCAGGCCGAATCGCATCTCGAGGATGCCCCGCTCCCGGTCGGCGAGGGTGTGCAGGACCGTCTCGAGCTGCTCCTGGAGCAGGGTCCTGCTGGCGGCCTCGGGGGGCGCCTCCGCGTCCCGGTCCTCGATGAAGTCGCCGAGGACGGAGTCTTCCTCCTCGCCGACGGGGCTCTCCAGCGAGATGGGAGTCCGCATCAGCAGGATCTCCTGGACCCGATCCGCCCGCAGGCCGACCCGCCCGCCGATCTCCCCCGGATCCGGGTCCCGCCCCAGGATCTGGACGAGCTCCTGCCGGGCCCGAGCGACCTTGTTGATGTGCTCGGTGACGTGGACCGGCAGGCGGATGGTTCGGGCCTGGTCGGCCACCGCCCGGGAGATGGCCTGGCGGATCCACCACGTGGCGTAGGTGGAGAACTTGAACCCCCTCCGGTAGTCGAACTTCTCCACGGCCCGCATCAGGCCGAGGTTCCCCTCCTGGGCCAGGTCCAGGAACAGCATGCCCCGGCCGAGGAACCGCTTGGCGATCGAGACCACCAAGCGCAGGTTGGCCTCGATGAGCTTGGCCCGGGCCCGGCCCACGTCGGCGGCCACCCGGTGGAGGAAGAAGCTGGCGTCGGCCCGGGACCGGGGCCGGTAGGTTCGGGAGACGGTCTCCCGCCCGATCCCCTCGCGGCGGAGCTTCTTCAGGGGGTCGAGCTGGTGGGAGCGGATGCGGTCCACGGTCTCGAGGATCTGGAGGAACCGGGCTCGGTCGAGCCGGCCGTCGGGCTTGGTGAGGGCCAGGAGGGTCGCCGCCATCTCGCCGCCCTCGATCCGCATGGCCAGGTCGACCTCCTGCGGCGCGGTGAGGAGCGGGACCTTTCCGATCTCCCGGAGGTACATGCGGACGGAGTCGTGGGGGACGCCGGGGGGCCGCCGGACCTCTGGACGAGGCGCAGCCACGGTGCCGACATTCGTGGCGGGTTCTTTGATGTGAACCCAGTCTTTCACACTTCCGTACTCAGTGTGGATGCACCGCCGAGACTCCGTAGGCAGGACAGCCGGAAGGGTGAGGCACCGGTTTCCTAAACCGGGTGTCGCAGGTTCGAATCCTGCCGGGGGCACGTTGCACATCTGCGCATTTGGCTGTGTCGTCCTTCTCTCCGAAGTCCGCGCGGACCACCTCCGGCCTCGGCAACGGCTTCGCTCAGTGAGTCCTCGCTGATCTAGGCCCGGACGTGGCCCGGTGGGTGGCGGCCTCCTAGCCGGACCTCCAGCCTGAAGGTCTCGAACAGCCGGCGGAGCGACTCAGCTGGCGCGGAAGAGGTCCACCGGCCTAGCGGGAGCTCGTCCAGGAGGACCGCCGCCCCCGGTCCGGTACCGCCTCCTCCCGCTCCAAGGCCTCCAGCTTCTCGAGCTTCGCACAGCGCTCTTCCTCAAGCTCGCCGAGGCGCTCCCGGACCCGGTTGAACACGTGGCAGCTGGGGTCGTCGTCGAGCTCCAGGCTTCGGATGGGTCGCTGCTCCCGCAGCTCCAGGCTTGGCTATCCTTGTGTTCCGCCCCGGTTGTCATGTGCCGCGCGGTGGCCCGGCATCGGTCGCGCGAGGGTCCAGGACCGCATGCAACGAGGTGACGGCGACTCTCCCATTGACGTCCTCGGGGCTCGTTGTTACGGTTTCGCGGTCCCGGAGAGAGCGCGGGTGGCGCAGGGTCGTCTGCCGACGAATAACCGGGAAAGGGAGGAACCGCGAATGAAGAAGCGCAGCTCGTTTCGCTCTTCCCTGTTGCGGGGACTGGGCACTGTCGCGGCCCTGATGATTGCGGCCGGGGCGATCAGCCCGGCGTTTGGTGCCGCGCCTTTGACCAAAGCCAAGGTGAAGGCGATCGCCAAGAGGGTGGCTAACCAGCAGATCACCAATCGAGCGCCAGGCCTCTCGGTGGCAAACGCGAACGCGCTTGAGGGAAAGCCAGCGAGCGCCTTCGCCTCCTCGACCAGCGAGCCGCACCACGAGGTCGGCACCGCCGGCGAGCCATCATTCGGCAGTGGGTGGGCCAACGACAACCCAGGGACCACTAGTGCTGCGTTCTACAAGGACCCCTTGGGCGTCGTCCACCTGAAAGGGATCGTCAGCGCCAGCAGCGCGGGTTCGACGATCTTCACCCTACCCGCCGGCTACCGACCAACCAAGGGCGCCTGCTTCCCGACAGTTCGCGCGGTTCCGGTGCTCTCGTCGGCGTACGTCTGTGTCCAAGTCGGCGGCGCGGTCGACCTCACCGGCGGCGCGGGCGACGGCACTTACCTGCTGGACGGTTTGACCTTCCGCGCGGGAGCGGGCTGAGTCATCGGGGCGGTGGCCGCGCTGCTGCTTGCTCAGATGGAGCGCGGGAGGGCGCCACGAGCATAGGTTGCCAAAGGTTGGGCGGGAATGGGTTCGATTCCCGTCCGCGGGGTGCCCAGTCTTGTCTACGGCATTTCCCTGTGACCAGGCGAACCACATACACCGGTGTGTGTAATTGCGGACGCGGCTGGCAGGTGCCCTCCGGCGCCCCCTGGTGGGCGCGGAGGAATCGTGGAGTCAACGGGTGGAGCCGCGTGGAGAAATCGTGGAGTCTCCCCGAGTCGCCGAAGGCCGAAGGAACCAGCCTCTAATCGTCCCCAGCAGACGCGGAAGCACTCCCGCGGCTGACTGCCCGCCATGAGACTCGCCCCCATGAGCCAGGACCGACCGGGACCTTCTCGCCGCGCTTGCTCAGGTTCGTATGCGTTTGGGTCCGCCTCCGCCGTCGGGAATCGAACCCGTGACGGGATGACATCACGAAGCCGCAAACCGGCCCCGAGAATCACGCGGCGCAGACGGCCGACCAGCCCTGGCGGTGGGAACGACGAAGCTCCCAACGACAACCAGCCCGTGCAAAACCCGCAGGTCGCAACCGCGCAGATGTGTGAGGTGCCCTGCCGGGGGCACGCCTGTGTTGTGTCGGGACATCGTGGACGGATGTCTCGGGACATCGTAGACACCTCGCTCACGCCTGCCGCTGGTAGTCCCGGGTCGGGTCCAGGGTCAGGTGCCGCAGGAGCTCCCCATCCTCGGTGAGCACCCGGACGTCCAGCCCGTCGATCAGCAGGATCACCCGCCTGCCCTTGTGGCTCCGTCCGACCCCGATGTGGTGCAGGCGCGTCCGGTGGCGAAGGGTGACGATCCCGACCTTGTCGATCCGGTCCCTGCGGACCCGCATCCCCTTTCCCGTCCTAATCTTGGGCCCTGAGGGTCTGGCCTTGTCCCTCGCATCGAAGGCGGACCTGGGGGTCCGCCGCCCTACCCCCCGGTGGGGCCGGATCTCGTCGTAGTAGGTCACGAACCGGTCCACCTGGGTCTGGAGCTCGGGGATCGAGGCAGGCTTCGGCTGACGGGCGAGGTACGCCTTCATGGTCTGGTGGAAGCGCTCCACCTTGCCGCAGGTCTGTGGGTGGTAGGGGCTCGAGTGACGGTAGGCGATCCCCCGGGAAAGCAGCTCGGTCTGCATCAGGTTGGGCCCTCCCCGGTGCCAGGTCGTGTAGACACACCCGTTGTCGGTGAGCAGCGCCGCAGGTTCTTCGCCTTCCGGCTCACCGTCTCGGTTTCCACGTACAGCTCGTCGCCGACCACGATCGGCCAGATCAGGCCGCGTCGGACGTCCCGTCGAGGTTGATCGGCGCCAGCACCCCGATCGTCTCCTCCCAGCAGCCTGCGGAGCTCCTCCCGGTCCAGCGAGATGTCGTACTCCGTTGGCGCGGCTTCCCAAACACTTCCCCAGCCCTCCGTAGAACGCCTACGAGATAGCGGTTCGCCGGAAGGGGTTCAGGACTTCTTCGGCGAAGAAGCGGACCTGCTCCTCGTACTCTTCGCGGGACTCCACGCAGAACGTGATGCACGCCAAGTGATCCACGCCAGCACGGGCCAGCCGTTCGAGCTTCCCGACCACCACCTCTGGGCTCCCGATCAAGTTGTTGTCCATAGCCAGGTCAGGGTTCCGACCCGTGTAGGCCAGCGATTGACGGTGCTGGACCATCCCGCTCTCGAGGTAGTGCTTCGTCGCCTCCTCGTGCGTGGGCGCCACCAGACACGAGAGCTGGGGCGCCACGATCAGGGAAGCCGGGTCGCGGCCGACCGCCTCGGCCTTATTCCGCAGCAGGCGAATCCACTCCTCGAGCTCGTCGAACGGCCTCCACCCCGGGATCCAGCCCTGTCCGTGCGCCACAGCACGGTCCAGGGCCACCTGCTGATGTCCTCCGACCAGCACCTGGAGCGGCTGCCGAACCGGCTTCGGGTACAGCTCGAGCGAGTCCGTCTGGTAGAAGCGGCCCCTGTAGGTGACTGATTCCTCGGTGCTCAGGAGCTTCAAGAGCTCCACCCCCTCCTCGAGGAGCTCGCCGCGGTTCTTCCCGACGAGGTCCGGGCGGGCCGCCGCGTACTCCTCCTGGTACGCACCGATCCCCACTCCCAGCAAGAGCCGCCCGCCACTCAGGTGATCCAGGGTCACAGCCTGCTTGGCGACCACCACCGGGTTCCGCATCGGCAAGACCAGCACGGCCGTGCCGAGCTCCACACGGCTGGTCACCGAGGCCACCGCGGCGAGGACCGTCAGCACTTCGTAGAAGTTCGGCGCCTTCCCGTGCGCCTTCCGCACGTAGTCCTGCGGCGCGTAGTGATCGTTGCCCCACACTGAGTCGTAGCCCAGGTCCTCAGCGAGTCGGGCCATGGTCAAGAAGTCCCCGGGCCGGAAGAACGGGACCGGGTTGATCAGACCTTCCATCCCCGTGGGCAGCCCGATGCCGAACTTCACGGCCCGTCCCCTTCGCTCCGGCCGTCCACCATCTCGCCTACCAGGCGGGAGAACTCTTCGACCCCGGTGACCATGGGCGGCTGGAGCTCGGTGAGGCCGAGGGCAGCCACGCTCTTCACCCCGGCGGAGGTGGACACCACGACCACCTCGGCGTCGAGAGCAACCGCGCCGTCGGCCACGTCGGCCCGGAGAGCGGCCAGTCCGGCCGCCGACGCCGCCTCCACGAACAGGCCTTCCGTGGCCACCAGCAGACGCTGGGCCTCCACGATCTCCTCTTCCGAGACCTGCCGCACCGCGCCCCCGCTCGATCGCACCGCGTGCAGGGCCTGGTAGGTGCTCTGGGCCGTGGCGATGGACGAGGCCACCGTGGGGCGGTCCACCGGCACGGCCTCGAGGCGATCCTCCGAACCCTGGAGGGCCGCCGACAGCGACCCGTAGACCTCCCCACCGCAGAACCGGGGAACCTCAGAGAACCCCATCTCCTCGAGCTCGCGGAACGCCTTGTAGACGCCGAACAGACCGTCCCCGTACCCCACTGGGAGGTAGATGGCGTCGGGCGCCCGGTAACCGAGCTGCTCCCAGACCTCGAGACCCAGGGCCTTGTAGCCGTCCACCAGCCGCGGGTCGACGCCAACGGGCGGATCAGCGAAATTGCTGTTGGGGAAGAGCCCGAGCTCCTCCACCCCGTGGCGCATGAGGACCCACCGGTCCTTCTTCGTCGGCGTGGCCACCACCGGGATGCCGAACCCCTGGACCAGGCCGGCCATGACCGGGTCGACCCCAACGGCGAACAGCACGACGGCGGGAAGGCCTGCGGCCCGGGCGTACGCTGCGGTGGCGGCGGCCGCGTTGCCGGTCGAGGACACCACGAGCCCCGCGGCCCCCTCCCGCCGGGCCATCGATGCGGCCATCGAGGCGGCCCGGTCCTTGAACGACCACGTGGGGTTGCGCGACTCGTCCTTGATCCACACCCGCCGGACGCCGAGCTCCAGGGCCAGGCGTGGCGCGGGAAGCAGCGGCGTTCCTCCCTCTCCAAGCGTAATCGCCTCTTCGGCCTCGACGGGGAGCAGCTCCCTGTACCGGAGCGGTCCAGGCGGCCGCCGGACCAGGTCCTCAGCGCGGAGCGTTCGGGCCGCGGCCTCCAGGTCGTACACCGTGGTCAGCGAGGCCGGGGCGCCCTCGTCGGCGCACCGGGCGCACCCCGTGGCGGGGTGTCCGCCCTCGGGCGCCCGCCTGCAGCGAAGGCACTCGAGGCCGACGAGGGTGGAGCCAACCGCCACTCAGCCGATGACCTCCAGGCGTCGGCTCGAGTGGGACAGGAACTCGAACCCGTCGTCCGTGATCACCACCATGTCCTCGACCTGGAGGCCCACCTTGCCGACCTCGTAGTAGGGCGTCTCCACGCACAGCACCGTGCCGGGCTCGATCACGGTGTGGTCGTCCGGAGCGAGCAGCGGCTTGTCGTAGCCCCCGGCGATCCCGATCCCGTGGCCCACATGGGTCCGCTCATAGTGAGGGATGCCGGCTCCGCGCACAGCGGCCACCGCCGCATCGAATAGGTCGGAGGCCCGCACTCCCGGGCGCAGCACGTCGAGCGCCGCCTGCTCGCCGAGCAGGAGCGCTTCGTACTGGGCGCCGATCCCGTCACGCGGAGGGCCCACGGAGAAGCACCGGGCGATGTCGGAGGCGTATCCCCGGTAGATCGCCCCCACGTCGTAGCGGACGATGCTCCCCTCCCGGACCCGATCCGCCGGCATGTTCACGTTGCCCAGAGCCGCACCCTCGTCGATCGACACGTTGTCCGCACGGACCCCGGCTCCTCGGGTGACCACAGCGCTGGCGTAGACGCCGGCGATCTCCGCCTGGGTGGCCCCCGGCCGGATGGCTTCCACGCTCGCGGCGATGGCCTCCTCGGTGATCCTCGCGGAGGTCCGTAGCCGGACGACCTCTTCAGGTGTCTTCACCATGCGTAGGCGCAGGAAGACGTACGGATCGGCGGTGACCTTCAGCCCGGGTGCAGCATCCTGAAGTCCCGGGATCGCCTCGACCGGAACGTCGGCGATCACCGCCGACGCCCCCCCGCCCTCCAGCACCGAGGCCGTCACCTCGCCCGGTCCCTGGCCCCACCGGATCCCCTGGTGCAGGCGCCGCACCGTGGCCTCGCGCTCGGTCAGGTCCTCAGTGAAGTATCGATAGAAGTTCCCGTACGCGATCACCTCGACGGAGGGATCGGGGTCTTCCAGCACGAAGTCGATGTTGGCGGCCGGGAGGAGGAGGGTGGGACGGTCCGGGGCCTCGGCGGTGAGCACCGCCAGCGCACCAGCCGCCTTCCGGAATCGCGTGAGATAGAGGACGTTCTGGGGAAGAGTGGCCAACAGCGCGGCCACCCCCGCCTCCTCGAGCGCCGCACGGACGCGGCCGACGTCGTAGAGGGGCGCCATCGCTACGATCCCGGGGGTGCGAGCTCACCGACGGTCGGGAGGATGTCGGTGGCGAGAGCCCGCACCGCATCCTCCAGGCTCTGGTCCGAGGTTCGCAGCAGCCAGAACCCCACTTCGTTCACGCCCGCCTCCCGCACCACCTCAGTGACCTGCTCGACCACGGCCTTCGGATGCCCGGTCCACGAGAAGGCCGCTACCAGCTCGTCGGGGATGAGAGGCGCGGCCTCGGGGATCCGGTCGTAGTCCCGCTCAGCCAGGATCCGCTCGACGGGCTCGGGGACCTCCAGGCCGGCCCTCTCGACGAACCGACGGTCCGGGTAGCTGGACCACAGCACTTTGGCCAGCATCAGCCGGCTGGCCTCGTACGCTGCCGCCTCGTCCTCGTGGATACAGGTGTCCACTCGCACCATGGTCCGCACGTCCCGGAGTGACCGGCCGGCTCGGCGGGCCCCCTCCTCCACGATCCCCAACGCCGCCCGAACCTCGGCGGGCCGAGCGTACGTGGCCACCATCGCTCCGTCCGCCAGCTCGCCGGCCAACCGCAGGGTGTGGTCGCCGCGGCTGGCCACCCAGAGGCGCACGGGGCTCGGAGGCGTGAAGTGAAGTCGGGCCGCCCGAGCCGTGACCACTTTCCCATCCAAGGTGACCGCCTCGCCCGCCAGCAACGGCTTCATGACCGTGAGCGCCTCGCGGAGGGCCCGAGCGGGGTGCTCCCGACGGACGCCCATCATGGGGAATCCCGACCCGCCGGCCCCCAGCGCCAGGGTGGCCCGGCCCCCGGAGAGATCGGCCACGGTGGCCAGCGACTGGGCAGTGATGACCGGGTGGGCGGCGAAGGGATCGACCACCGCGCCGCCCAGACCGATCCGCTCGGTGACCATCGCGCTCACCGTCATCCGGACCCACATCTCGCGGTAGAAGCGCTCGTTTGAGTGCCACAGGGTGTCGAACCCGAGCTCCTCGCAGATGGGCGCCAGTCGCCGCCACTCCGTCATGTCGACATCGGCCAGGCTGGGCGACGGGAAGCCGACGTGGACGACGGTCACCCCGCCGCCACCTCGGACACGAGGAGGGTCACAGCCGGGCCCTGGGTCGCCAGGCGAAGAGCCTCCGGTCCAGGGTCTGGAAGACCAGCAGCTCGACCAGCACCATGATGATGGTGAAGCTGAAGGTCCACGCGAGCACCGCCGCGGGCTGGTTGAACGTGAAGAAGAAGTGGATCCGCTCCCCGATCCCGACCGTGCTCGACAGCGCCTCGATCAGCACCACGATCTTCCACGACATGGCGAAGGCCACGCGCAGCCCGGACATCAGCGAGGGCAGCAGCGCCGGGATCATCACGTGGGCCAGACGCTGCCACCGTGGGAAGCGGTAGGCGGACGACATCTCCAAGAGCTCGGGGTCGAGGGCCTTGGCCCCTCCGTAGACCAGCGTCACGACGAACGGCGTCACCACGGCCCACAGCGCGGCCAGGGTGGTCATCTCCCCAAGGCCCATGGCCAGGATGGCGAACAGGATCACCAGGGGGCCCGGGAGGGCCAGGCCGACGAACACCCACGGATGGAGTGCCGTCTCCACCGTCCAGATCCGGCCCATGGCCAGCCCGACCGCGCTGCCCAGCAGGAACGCCCCCCCGGTGCCCAGCAGGACCCGGCGGGCGGTCACCCCGAGGTTTTCAAAGAAGGTCTCCGTCGCCACCTGCTCGCCGAAGGTCTGGAGGGTGATGAGGGGGTCCGGGAGGAAGCGGAAGAAGAGGCGCGCGGCCAGCCACCAGGCGACGAGTCCGACGGCGATGCCCACCAGGGGGGCCAGCCGGAGGCTGGTCCGCGAAGCCCCCACTCCCGCCGGGGGCCGGAGGACCGCGGCGTCTCGCGAACCCTTCAGGGTGTCTCCTCCTCTGGTGCGTCCTCGTAGAAGCCCCACTGGCGGAGGACCCAGTCCACCATGTCGGCCTCGATCTCCGTGAGATGTGGGTCCTCGTAGACCCGGGGGCGGGGGATCTCGATCGGCCGCCTCTCGAGCACCTTGCCGGGACCCGCGGTCATCACGTACACGTTGTCCCCCAGATACACCGCCTCCCGGATGGAATGCGTCACGAAGACGATCGTCTGCCCCGTCCGCTCCCAGACGTCCAGGAGCTCCCGCCGCAGGAAGCGAGCCGTCACCTCATCAAGGGTGCTGAAGGGCTCGTCCATGAGGACCAGCGTGGGCTCGATGGCCAGGGCCCGGGCGATGGCGGCCCGCTGACGCTGGCCCCCTGACAGGTTCCCGGGCCACGAAGCGGCGAACCGGCCGATGCCGCACATGTCCAGGTACCTCCGGACCCGCTCGTCCCACTCTGGCTGCGGCACCCTCGCGGCCCGAAGGGCGAGCTCCACGTTCTTCCGCACCCTCCTCCACGGGAGCAGTCGGGGATCCTGGAAGACGTAGCCCATGGCCGGCGCTTCCCTGGCCACCCGGCGGCCGTTCTCGTACAGGAGCACCCCGTCCACAGTGGCTCGCCCCCGCTGGGGTGTGAACAGGCCGCTCAGGATCCCCAGGAGCGTCGACTTCCCGCACCCGCTCGGTCCCAGGATGCAGGCGAACTCCCCTCGCTCGATCGACAGGGTAAGACCATCGAGGGCTGGCTGTTCCGATTCCGCGTACCCGAACGTCAGATCCTCGATCTCCACCACCCGGGTGGAAGCCGGGGCGGCCATCTCCGTGGTCCCTCCTGCCCGCGGCTCGGGTCCCGGTGTCTCCCCGGCCCGGCTCACCGTGATGCCCCCCCCTCGGTCCGGCGCCATCGGAACGTCACCCGCTCCATGGGCCGGAGGATGCCGTACTCCACGATCACCACCATGGTGATGAACAGGACCGCCCAGACCAGGAGGCGCTGGAGCTCGAAGAAAGAGTACGCCAGCTTGTATTGGTAGCCGACCCCGGTCTGCTGGGAGAACACTTCCGCGATCACCACGATCTTCCACGCCAGCGCGTGGACGTTGCGGAACGCCCCGAACAGGTACGGCGACATCTCCGGGATCGCCACGTTCCGCACACGCTGGAGCCAGGTGAACCGGTACACGGATGCCATCTCCCCCAACCGGGCGTCCAGGCTGTCGAGACCCTCGACCAGGCTGACCACCGCGAAGGGAAAGATCGTGATTCCCACGGCGAGGAAGATGCCGACCTCGGAGAGGCCGAACACCATCAGTGCGAACAGGGCGATGGCCAGCGAGGGCGTGGAGATCGTAGCGAAGACGTACGGGGCAAAGAACCGCCGCCACCACGGCGACTGCCGCATGACGATCGAGATCAGCACCGCAGCGCCGAATCCCAGCCCCAGCCCGAGGACCAGCCGGCGGGCTGTGTCCAGGAGGTTTGTGTAGGTCTCGGGCTCCTGGAGCAAGTCGAAGGCCGTGGCCACCGTGGACGCCGGGGATGGCAGGAAGTCGGTGCGGTCCCAGAAGAGGGACCAGGCGACCAGGACCGCGGCGATCGGCAGGCCCATCACCATCAGCCTTCGACCCCGCTCCACCCATCGCGGGGGCCGGCGCGACCAGGGAGCCAGGCCGCCCCGGACTTGGGCCTCGACTGCAGTGGCGGGTGGGCTAGCCACGATGCTCCGTCGCGCGTCCTCCTTCG
>JBOGWD010000309.1:0-4629 GCA_050693275.1 Actinomycetota bacterium
TACCGGGTGACCGGGTCCCTCGACGTGCCGTCGGCGGGCGGCCTCCACGAGCTCCTCGATGAGCTCTGCCGGACGCCCGGCGACATCACCCTGGACCTCTCCGGGGTGACGATCATGGACAGCGGCGGGTTGCGGGCCGTGATCCAGGCCTGCATGGGGCTGGGCCGAACCGGGCTGGTTCGGATCGTCAACCCCAGCGAACAGGTTCGTCGTCTCCTCGAGCTCTCCGGGGTCGAGGAGAACGTGGAGAACCTGGTCATCGTCCAGGAGTGACGGGAGTGACGGCCGCGATTTAACGGGCCGGAAACACGGGCGCAATCGGGGCGAAACCTCGGTCCCCTACAACCGGTTCAGCCGAGACCGAGGAGATGCCATGCCCGAGATCGACACAGGCGACACTGCCTGGCTGCTGACGTCCACGGCCCTGGTGATGTTTATGACCCCCGGCCTGGCCCTGTTCTACGGAGGGCTGGTCCGGGCCAAGAACGTCCTGGGAACGATCATGCAGTCGTTCTTCGCCCTCGGTCTGGTCTCGGTCCTGTGGGTGCTCATCGGGTACACGCTCGCGTTCGGTGACTCGATCGGGGGAGTGATCGGAGGGCTGGGGTTCGCGGGGTTCCGCGACGTGGGCCAGGCGCCCAGCCCCGTGTTCGCCACCACCACGCCGCACATCGCCTTCGCCGTGTACCAGATGATGTTCGCGGTCATCACCCCCGCCCTCATCACCGGGGCGGTGGCCGAGCGGATGCGGTTCTCCGCCTACGTCCTTTTCCTCGGTCTGTGGTCGGTGCTGGTGTACGCTCCGGTGGCCCACTGGGTGTGGGGCGGGGGGTGGCTCGGTCGGCTCGGGGCGCTCGACTTCGCCGGTGGGACGGTCGTGCACATCAACGCCGGCGTGGCCGCGTTGGCCGCGATCATCTACCTTGGCCGGAGGCGCGGCTACGGGAGGGAGGCCTTCGTCCCCCACAACGTGCCGATGGTCGTGACCGGCGCGGCGATCCTGTGGTTCGGTTGGTTCGGCTTCAACGCCGGCTCAGCGCTCACCGCCGGAGGGCTGGCCGCGTCGGCCTTCGCCAACACCCACGTCGCCACGGCTGCGGCGATCATCGGCTGGTTGATCCCCGAGGGCATCCGGCATCGCAAGCCGACCACGATCGGCGCCGCCACCGGGGCCGTGGCCGGCCTGGTGGCGATCACCCCGGCGGCGGGGTTCGTGGAGCCCTGGGGAGCCATCGTGATCGGGCTGGCCGCGGGGGCGATCTGTTTCCTGGCCGTCGACCTGAAGCCTCGGCTCGGCTACGACGACTCGCTGGACGTGGTCGGCGTGCACATGGTCGGGGGGATCGTTGGAGCCCTGCTGACCGGCCTCCTGGCCAGCTCGGCCGTGAACGGGTTCGACGGGGGCCTGGCCCTGCTCGGGAAGCAGGCGATCGCCGTGGCCGCCACGCTGGGGTTCTCGTTCGTGGCCACGGTGGGGATCCTCAAGGCGGTCGACGCGCTGGTCGGCGTGCGTCTCACCGAGGAGGAGGAGGTCACCGGCCTGGATCTCTCCCAGCACGCCGAGGTCGGGTATACGTTCGGCGATCGAGGCGGTTCGGCATCCCAGACGGTGGTGGTGCCGGAGGCCGCGATGCGGGAGAAGGAGGAGGTGGCCCGGTGAAGCTGGTCACCGCGATCATCAAGCCGTTCAAGCTGGATGAGGTCAAGGAGGCGCTGCGGAGCGTCGGCATCAGCGGCCTCACGGTCACCGAGGTCCAGGGGTTCGGCCGGCAGCGCGGGCACACGGAGGTGTACCGGGGCGCCGAATACCAGGTGGACTTCGTCCCGAAGGTCAGGGTCGAGGTGCTGGCCGAGGAGGACCAGGTCCAGCTCGTGGTCGACGCCATCCTGAAGACGGCTCGCACCGGGAAGATCGGTGACGGGAAGATCTTCGTCACCCCCGCCGACCAAGTGTGGCGCATCCGCACGGGGGAGATGGGCCCCGACGCCATCTGAGCAGCCTTCGTCCCGGCGGACCGGCGCCGACGAGGGCCCGGTCCGCGGCCTGATCCGGGCCCTCGGCGCTCTCGAACGGGCCTACTCGCCCGGCCACCACGGGAGGTGGTCCGCCCGCCGGCGTTCCGGGCTGGTCGACCACGCGGTCCGAGTCCTGGCCGAGGGCCTGGGCCCTCGGGTGGCCGTGGTTGCCGTGGGCGGGTACGGGCGGCGGCTCCTCCTCCCCGGTTCCGACGTCGACTTGATGGTCCTCCACGCGGAGCGACGCCCCGGTCGGGTCATGGCCGCGGCTGAGCGGCTCTTCTACCCCTTCTGGGACGCGGGCATCGTTCTCGGCCACGCGGTCCGGACGGTCGATGAGAGCCTCTCGGTGGCCCGGGAGCGGCTCGACGTGACCTGCTCCCTGCTCGACGCCCGTCCGCTGTGGGGTGACGTCGCGCTGTTCGGCGAGCTGGAGGAACGGCTCCAGCGTTCGCTGACCCGGGACCCGGGGGCCTTCCTGGCCCGGCTCCGTGCGGACGTGGACGAGCGCGGGGCTCGGTTCCCGTCCTGCTCGATGGATCTGGAGCCGGATCTCAAGGAGGGCTCGGGAGGTCTGCGGGACCTGCACGCGATCGCCTGGGCGGTACGGATCTCCTCCGAGGCGACTCCTCGGAGGGCCGAGGCGGTCGCCGTGGACGACGCCGAGGAGTACCTGGTCCGTCTGCGGAGCGCCCTGCACCTCGAGACCGGGAAACGAATCGACCGGCTCTACCTCGAGCACCAGCCGGCGCTGGCGTCGCAATTCGGCTTCGATGCGACCGAGGGACTCGGCGCCGCGGACGCCCTGATGCGCTCGCTGTTCCGGCACGCTCGTCAGGTCGAGCATGTGCGGGACCGGGCCCTCGATCCGAGGGCCGGGGAGATGGAAGCGGCCCCGCCGGAGTCACCCGACGACGTGCTCGAGGCCTTCGCCAGGGCCGCGGCATCGGGGTCGTCGCTGACCCCGACCGCGCTCGACGTGATCGAGGCCGCCGACCTCGGGGCTCCTCCGTACCCCTGGACCGTTCGGATCCGTCGGGCCTTCCTGGATATCCTCGGAGCGGGGGAGGGGGGCCGCCGGGGGCTGGATGCCATGGATCGAAGCGACCTGCTGACGCGGTTCGTCCCCGAGTGGGACCCGGTCCGGTGCCGGCCGCAGCGAGATCCGTATCACCGGTTCACCGTCGACGTCCATCTCCTCCGGACGGCGGCCCGGGCGGCGGACATCCTGGCCGGCCGGGATCTCCACGTTCCGGGAGCCGCCGACGCGGTCGACGACCCCGACGCGGTGCTCCTCGGATCGTTCCTCCATGACATCGGCAAGACCGGACACGGCCGCCACGTCGAGGTCGGGACGAGGGTCGCCGCCGCGGCCCTCGAGCGGATGGGCTTCGGGGACCGGACCCGAGACGACGTGATGTTCCTCGTGGAGCATCACCTCCTGCTGGCCGACACCGCGGTGCGGAGAGATCTCTCGGACGAGAACCTCGTCCTCGACGTGGCCGCCCGTGTGGGCGAGCCTCGCCGGCTGGCCATGCTCCTCATCCTCACGCTGGCCGACGCCGAGGCCACGGGGCCGCACGCCAGCTCTCCGTGGCGCCTGGCGCTGGTCCAGGAGCTCGCGGGGAAGGTGCGCCACGTCCTCGAGGCCGGCGACATGGGGCCCGACCGCGCTGCGCTCCTCGAGGGAAGGCGGGCGGCGGTCCGGGAGCTGCTGGCCGCGGAGCCCGCTCCGGCCGTCGATCGGTACC
Source organism: Actinomycetota bacterium (assembly GCA_050693275.1). Taxonomy (GTDB): domain Bacteria; phylum Actinomycetota; class UBA4738; order UBA4738; family CALAEC01; genus CALAEC01. The sequence goes on from JBOGWD010000309.1 coordinate 3,768, forward strand.
TGGAACGCCTCCCCCGCGCCTACCTGACCTCGGTCGAGCCCCGGACCGTCGCGGCTCACTTCCGGCTGGTGGGGCCGCCGCTGGCCACGGCCGAGGTCCGCACCGCCACGGGGCCCGGGGCGGGCCCGGGAACCCATCAGGTCGCGGTGGTGGCCGCCGACCGCACGGGGCTGCTGGCCAGGATCGCGGGCTCCCTGGCCCTGGAGGGGCTGGGCATCCTCTCGGCCCGGGCGTTCACCACGGAGGACGGGACGGCCTTGGATCTGTTCGAGGTGGCCCCGGCGTTCCGGGGCGAGGTCGACGAGGAGCGATGGCGCCGGTTCCGCCGTACGCTGCGGCGGGCGCTCGAGGGGCGGCTGTCGCTGGAGCACCGGGTCCGAGAGAAGCGCCGCCATTACCCGCCACCCTCGGTCGAGGTCGAGTCGCGGGTGCGGGTCCTCAACGACGCGTCGGACTTCTCCACGGTCGTGGAGGTCGAGACCGCCGACCGGATCGGGCTCCTGTTCGATCTCGCCCGCACCTTCGAGGGGCTTGCGCTCGACGTCCACCTGGCCACCGTGGCCACCTACGGCGACCGGGTGGTGGACGTCTTCTACGTCCGCGATCTGTACGGAGGGAAGGTCGTGGACGCCGAGCACGCCGGGGAGATCGAGCGCGCGGTGCTCGCCCGCCTCGACGGGTAGGGTCAAGGCGTGCCGAGCTTCCGCATCGAGACACCCCACGGGCGGATCTCCGCCACCCAGCACGGTCCGGCGGGCGGCCCGATCCTGGTCCTGGCCCACGGAGCGGGCGGCACCATGCGGAACCCCCTGCTGGACGGGTTCGCCGCCGGTCTGGCGGCGGCGGGCGTGGCGTGTCTGCG
>JBOGWD010000310.1:0-5230 GCA_050693275.1 Actinomycetota bacterium
TCGTTGCGCGGGCTGGATTTGAACCAGCGACCTCTGGGTTATGAGTCCGGTGGCCTCGTGCCGTCTGTTCCGTCTGGTGCCGTTCCGTGCCGTCCTGTCCGGGCTTCGTGCCGCCGAAGTCCGTCCAGTGCCGCCGAGATCCGCGTGGATCGTTTGCAAACGGTTTGCACCAAGGCAAGCAAACCCAAAGGCGAGCCCCTCTCCGACCGACTGAGGCGGACGGTCTGGCCTCTACCGAGAGGGTGGGCAGTCCGGGCAGAACGGAGGTTCCTTGGGATCCCTCACTGAGCTTCACCTCCCTCCCCGACTCTCTGCATCTCGTGACCACAGCAGTCGACGAAGCTTTGGGGGGGCTCCATATCCGGGGCGTTCGACACGGTTATCTCGCATCCGCACCCCTCGGTCGGACAGCGATACCGGTCTCCTGTCTCGACCCTCGTTCCGGCCATGTCCTCACGCGCTTTCGCCCCCAAACGTACACCTTCCAGTTGACTGGAAGGTCAAGTATCCTCTCCCCGGTGCGAATAGGTGAGCTCGGCACACGAGTCGGCGTCCCGCCTAAGACGATCCGGTACTACGAGGAGATCGGCATCATGCCCGAGCCGGACCGAACACCCACGGGGTATCGGGATTACCGAGACGAGGCGGCTCCCCGGTTGCGCTTCATCAGAACGGCGCAGGACGTCGGTTTTTCTCTCGGGGAGATTCGGGAGATCTTGGCGCTTCGAGACCGGGGGGCAGCACCATGCCTGCACGTGACCGAGCTCATCGAGCGGCACGCCCGTGAGATGGACGAGCGAATCCAGACTCTGCAGCAAATGCGCACGGACCTCGAGCGGTTGGCGGAACGGGCACGGGAGGCGAGGCCCCGGGAGCGGCAGACGCCCTACTGCCACATCATCGAACTGGCAGCGCCTGCGAACCGGCGTTCCTAGCGGACCCGCGCTCGGGCCCCGTCGGCCCGCTTGCTCATGCCGAGAGAGTTCACTTATTTCACAAGAGGCCGGCGCCGGCCAGAGCGCCTCCCAGGCTGCCTCGAAGACGTCACGCCGCAATGCGTCCTCATGCGGTGGCCAGGCGTCCGATCGCTCCTCGCATGTCGCGCATCAGATCTTCGGGCGGCACGTACATCAGCCCCCCGTTCTCAGGGGCGCCGTAGTCTCGGATCCACACGACCGTCCGATCCTGATCGACGAGCACGAACGTGTGGCCAGGCTCAGCCGAATCCACGTCGGCGGACGGAGGAACCCGCCAGCGCATCACCCCGTACTGATCGGCGACGCGGTTGTACGGATCGGAGATCAGCGACGCCGGCTCGATCCCGTACTCCGAGGCGACTTCCTTCCACGAGTCGGGATGGTCCGCGGCGAAGCTGACCACCTCGATGCCCAGATCCATGAACTCGGTGTCCTTCTGCAGATCCACGATCTGCTCGATGCACGGTGTTCACCCCGGGCCCATGCTGAAATAGAAGAGCGCTGGCCGTGCGGTGGTGACGTCCTCCAGGGCTACCTCAGAGCCGTCAGCGGCCGAGAGGGAGAACTGGGGAGCCGGATCGCCCACCGCCGGACCTTGCCCCGATGTCATCGCGGGATCCTCTCCCCAGGGAAGACGTCCAACCAGCGCAGCGGCCAGACCGACGACGGCCACTGCGAGCAACCGCAGCCAGTAAGCCCGGCGACTCACGGACCCCTCGACACGTAGTGGCCCGGGTCTTCCCTGAAACGCGCCGCGCACCCTTCGGAACAGAAGTAGTAGGTCGTGCCGCCGAACTCCACGGTCTCTGCCGGAGAGCTGGTATCCACGTCCATCCCGCACACGGGGTCGCGAGCCGTCGCCGCCTCGTCCTCCTTTCTCGAGCCCACCTCGACCTCGACCTCGGAGATCGAAGCAGCCGAGATCGGCTCGGGGGACGCCACCGCTAGGCCGCGAAGCCTGTTCGCGTTCATCACCACGGAGAGCGAGCTGAGCGCCATCGCCGCCGCGGCGATCATCGGGTTGAGCAACAGCCCGATCACCGGATACAGGACGCCCGCGGCGACGGGGATGCCGGACGTGTTGTAGACGAAGGCCAGGAACAGGTTCTGCCGGATGTTGCGCATCGTCCCCCGGCTGAGCTGAAGTGCTGTCACCACGCCGCGAAGCTCGCCCGAGACGAGGGTCACGTCGGCGGCCTCGATGGCCACGTCGGTCCCCGTCCCGATGGCGATTCCCACGTCGGACTGCGCCAGCGCGGGGGCGTCGTTGATCCCATCACCGACCATGGCCACGACCCCGCCCTCGCCTTGGAGGCGCCTCACCTCCGCGGCCTTGTCCTGGGGAAGGACCTCCGCGAGCACCCTGGTGATCCCGACCCGGCGGGCGATCGCCTCGGCCGTGCGGCGGTTGTCCCCGGTGATCATGACCACCTGGACGCCCCGCTTGCGCAGCGCGCCCACAGCCTCGGCCGCGCCGGGCTTCGCCGTGTCGGCCACGGCCACGACGCCGAGCGCGGCTCCGTCGGCGGCGACCTTGATCGCGGTCTTCCCTTCCTCCTCGAGCCTCGCGGCGGCTCGCTCGAGCTTCTCCGTCTCGACGCCCGCCTCCTCCAACAGACGTCCGCTGCCCACGAGCAAGGTTCTGCCTCCGACCGAGGCCCGGATACCCTTGCCGGTCACCGAATCGAACTCCTCCGGCTCGACGACCTCCAGCCCGCGCTCGATGGCGCCCTGCACGATGGCCTGGGCGAGCGGGTGCTCCGACCGAAGGTCTGCAGACGCAGCCAGGCGAAGCAGCTCCTCCTCCGACTCGTCTTCGACGGGAAAGACATCCGTTAGCACCGGCTTACCGGTGGTGATCGTGCCGGTCTTGTCGAGGACGGCGATACGAACCCGTTCGGCCGTCTCCAGCGCCTCCGCGGATCGGATCAGGACTCCGTTCTGGGCCCCTTTCCCTGTTCCCACCATGATCGACAGGGGGGTCGCCAGCCCGAGCGCGCAGGGGCAGGCGATGATCAGGACGGAGACGGCGTTCACCAGTCCAAGGGTGAGGGGCGCCGTACCCGCCAGATCGAACCAGATGACGAACGTCGCCACGGCGATCAGCATCACCGCGGGAACGAAGTAGCCGGCGACCCGGTCCGCAAGGCGCTGGATGGGGGCCTTCGAAGCCTGGGCCTCCCGCACCAGCCGGATCACCTGCGCCAGGAAGGTGCCGGAGCCCACAGCGGTGGCCCGGAACCGGAAGGAGCCCGTCTGGTTGACGGTCGCACCGACCACCTGGTCGCCGGCTGCCTTCTCGACCGGGAGGGACTCGCCGGTCACCATGGACTCATCGACGGTCGATCGGCCATCCAGGATCTCTCCGTCGACCGGAACCTTCTCGCCGGGGCGGACCACGACCTCGTCGCCCACCCGAACCTCCGCGAGCGAGATCTCCCGCTCGGCGCCGTCGCGGCGCACCCGCGCCGTGAGTGGCCGGAGGCCGATGAGCTTGCGGATCGCCTCCCCGGTCCCGGCCTTCGCCCGTGCTTCAAGGAGCCGGCCGAGCAAGATGAGGGTGAGGATCACCCCCACCGCCTCGAAGTACACGTCGCGAACGTCCTCTGGAAGGAGGCCCGGAGCGATGGTCACCAGGACGCTGTACGCGTACGCCGCGCTGGTCCCCACGGTGATCAGGGAGTTCATCTCCGCCGCCCGGTGTCGCAGGGCACGCCACCCCACCGTGTGGATCGGCCAGCCGGTGTAGAGCATCACCGGGGTCATCAGGAGGAGCTGGACCCACCGCTCCATCAGCACGTCCGGGACCCACGGCACCGACAGGAGCTCGTCGGCCATCACCGCGAGGACGACCGGGGCCGTCAGGAGGGCCCCCACCGCCACGCGCCGAGAGAGGTCTCGGACGTCCCGCCGACGTTCGGCGGCTTCCTCGTCCTGGGCCTCCTGCGACCCGGCCGGAAGGCAAGCCTCGACCCTGTAGCCGGCGGATGCGACGGCTTCCTGAAGCTCCTCCAGGGACACCTTGGCGGGCTCGAACTCGACACCGACCCGCTCGGACGCGACATCCGTCCTCACCTGCGCGACCCCGGGGACGGCCCCGAGCGTCGACTCGATCGTCCGCAGGCACGCCGGGCAGGCAGCGCCACCCGCTCGTACGGAGAACGCCACCAGGCCCCCGTCCGGATCCGGATCTTCGGCGACGGCAACGCCTCCCGGCCCTTCGTGTGTATGCACGACGGACTCCGGAGCCGCGGCCGTCGGGGTCACCGCTTCGGTGGGGGAACCGTCGTCCGCCTTCCCGTCCCCGTCCTCAGCCTCGACGATGAGCTTGCCGTGCACCATGTTCATCCCGCAGGCGAACCCGAACTCTCCGCTCTGTTCGGGCAGAACGTCGACGGCAGTCTTGGTGAAGGCGGGGAGGCTGCGGCGCAACCGGAAGTCCGGAAACACCACCTCCGATGTGCACTCCCCCGTCTCCTGCCTGTCGAACACCACCCTCAGCGGAACCCCCTGTCTGGCCTTGATCACACTCGGCGAGTACCCGCCCTTGACCGCGATCTCGATCTCCTGAACACCTCCCCGAAGTGAGGCGGCTCTCGACTCCTTCGGCCCGAAGAAGAACCAGACCAGCCCGCCTGCGAGGAAACCGCCTCCCGCCGTGACAAGGATCTCCGCGACACTCACGTGGACGCCCCGATTCTCGAGCGTCGTCGCTTGCGCTGGGAGAGCCACAGCCACCCGATCGCAGTGAAGATGCCGATGTTCGCTACGAGTAGAAGCACGTGCGGCAGGTCCGGGTCGCGGTGGTTGTAGTGCTCCCAGAAGTGCCAAGCGGAGACTGCCACGTCGAGCACGACAGCGGCCAGAAGGAGTAGGTAACCACCGGCCCGCGGCCGCGCCGCCACGGCCCGGACGGCGGCGACCAGCAGGATGAGGACCCCGATACAGACGACCGCGTGCGCCCCAATCTGGTCCCCCGCCGTCTCGAACTCCGGATGGGTGGCGTGCCAGATCAGATCGATCACCCTCCCGAGCACGAAGACCCCGAACCCCACCCACACCAGAGGAGCGGAGTCTCGGGCGACCCGCGTCACGTTCAATCCTTGCTCCCTCTATTGTTCACTAGCTGTAGTTCCCATGGACCTTGTTGACGAGGGCCTGCATCGGAGCCTTCCCTCCCAGCGCGGTGTGGGGACGATGGTGATTGTAGAAGTGCACCCACCCGGGGAGGGCCCGGAGTCGCTCAGGGTTCG
>JBOGWD010000311.1:0-2342 GCA_050693275.1 Actinomycetota bacterium
TTCGGATGGAGTGGGTTCATCGAGCACGGTGCAAGGACGAGGATCCCGAACTCTTCTTCCCGGTGGGGACCACCGGACCCGCCGCCACGCAGATCGACGCCGCCAAGGCCGTGTGCATGCAGTGCGAGGTGCGCGTGCAGTGCCTCGAGTGGGCTTTGGCCACCGGTCAGGACGCCGGCGTCTGGGGCGGGCTCTCCGAGGAGGAGCGTCGAGCGCTCCGTCGGGCCCGCCGCCGCGAGGCCGCGGCCGCCCGGCACGTGGCCGTCGCGGGCTGACGGTCACCCGAGCCTCCGAGCCTTCCACACCTCCTCGCACGGCCATCGCCGGGCCCAGTCCAGCGTGACGATCGGATGTCGCTCCCACGTTCACGGGACCTCCGCTCCGACCGGGACCGAGACCGTGGCCCGGGTCCCCCCGCGCCGCGATAGGGAGAGCTCCCCGCCCAGCTCCGACTCCACCAGGGCCCGGACGATCTGCAGCCCCAGGCCGCCGTCGCGGTCGAAGTCGAAGGCCTCCGGCAGGCCGCGGCCGTCGTCCCACACTTCCACGCGAAGGTACCCCTCCCGCCGATCGAGGAGGACGCCGATCCGGCCGCCGGTGTCGTCGAAGGCGTGGTCGACGCAGTTCTGGAGCAGCTCTGATAGGACCACCGCCAGCGGGGTGGCCACGTCCGCGATCACCGGCCCGCACGAGCCCTCCACGGCTATGGCCACGCCCGGCCCGGCCAGGCCCTCCCCGACCATCCCGGCGACCTCCTCGGCTACCCGGTCGAAGTCGACCACGTCCCCGCGTTCCAGCGAGAGCGTCTCGTGGACCAGGGCGATGGCCCGGATCCGTCGCTCGCTCTCGGCCAGCGCGGCCGCGACCTCGGGACTCCGCCGTCCCTGAAGCCGGAGAAGGCTGGCCACGGTCTGGAGGTTGTTCTTCACCCGGTGGTGGATCTCCCGGATCGTGGCGTCCTTCAGCAGCAGCATCCGGTCACGCCGGCGGAGCTCGGTGACGTCGCGGAGGAGCACCAGGGCGCCGGTCAGCGCCCCGGCCGCGACGAGCGGCACGGTGCGGCGGAGGATTACCGCGCCGTGGGCCTCGATCTCACTCTCGGCGGGGAGCCGGGTCCAAAGGGTGGCCAGGACGGGCTCGGGGTCCAGGTCGACATCCTCCAGAGGACGATCGAGGACGTCGACCGTGACGCCCAGCCGCCGGAACGCCGATACGGCGTTGGGGCTCGCGTAGGTCACCCGCCCCGTCGAGTCGAGCCGGATCAAGCCGTCCCCCACCCGGGGCAGGGCCTCGGGGTCCGGCTCGTCGACATCGAAGGGGAACGTGCCCTCGGCTATCATCACCGCCAGGTCCCCGGCCGTCCGGAGGTAGGTGAGTTCGAGCCGGCTTGGGGTCCTCGCCGTGGCCAGGTTCGACTGCTGGCTGATCGCGGCGATCACCCGGCCCTCGAAGCGCACCGGGATCGCCTCGACTCTGATCGGCACCCCCTGGCGCCAGACCGGATCCCCCTCCCGGACGATGCGACCCTCCTCCAGGGCCCGCCACGTGAAGGGTGCCTCGTCCCGGGAGAGCGACCGGCCCACCTGGTCCTCCCGATACACGGTCTGGGCCGTGTAGGGACGCATCTGCGCCACGACTGCCAGGTCCCCGGTGTCGGGCTCCCGGCACATCAGGAGGAGATCGGCGAACGCCAGATCCGCCAGGAGCTGCCACTCGGCCACCAGGCGGGTCAGGTGCTCGGCCTCGGCGCCTCCCAGGTCGGTGCGCTCGGCGATGAGGTCCTTGAGGGCCACGGCGCGATGGTAGGACTTGCGGCCGGCGCGCGTCGTCCACTACAAACGCAGGCGGACCGACCGAGGAGGACCCCTGTGACCGCACTCGCCCAGACGCTTCCCCGGCCGCGCACCCGCGCGGGCTCGCTCGCCGTCGACGCCGCCCTGGTCGCCGGAGGAAGCCTGTTCGTGGCCGTCCTGGCCCAGGTGGTCATCGTGCTGCCGTTCACGCCCGTGCCGATCACGGGCCAGACGTTGGGGGTGCTCCTGGTGGGGACGGCGTACGGGTGGCGCCTCGGGACGATCACGCTGCTCGTGTACCTCGCCCAGATCGCAATCGGGCTTCCGTTCGCGGCGGAGGGGGAGGGCGGCCTCGACCGGCTGACGCTGGCCACGGCCAGCGGCGGCTATCTGTGGGGCTTCCTCCTGGCCGGAGCGCTGTGCGGGTGGCTGGCCAACCGAGGGTGGGACCGGAACCTCGGATCGTCGCTGGGCGTCATGCTCCTGGGGAACATCGTCATCTTCCTGGTGGGAGTGCCGTGGCTGGCCGCGTCCATCGGCGTGTCCGGC
>JBOGWD010000312.1:0-9272 GCA_050693275.1 Actinomycetota bacterium
GATCGACCCGGAACACGCTGTCCCGTCCCAGGATCTCGGCGTCGCCTGCACGCAGGGAGAGGGTGGGGACCGCGGCGCGGGCCAACACGCTGCCCTCGACGACCTCGGCCGAGGTCGGCCCCCCCACTCGGACCGCGGCGCGGGGAGCCAGCTCGACGCTCCGTCCCACCCCGAGCTCGATCCTGGCCCGTCCCAGAGGACCGGTGGCGACGAGATCGCCCGGCGAGACCTCCTCGGGCTCCTCCAGGAGCACAGGGTCGCCGTCCCCGATCAGGCGGACCTCGCCGCCGAGCGGCACCACCCGCAGACCGTCCGGGCCGCCCGCGGGTGAGCGAGCACAGGCCCCGGCGACCAGGGCCGCCAGCACGACCGACGTCGTGTTCCTGACCGTCATGCCCCTCCTCCAGGAGCATCGGCGGCGGGCACGGTGAAACTGAAGGTGGAGCCTCGGCCCGGGTCGCTGTCGGCGGCCATCGCTCCACCGTGCGCCTCGGCCAGCCGCTTCACGAAGGTCAGGCCGAGACCCAGGCCTCCGAAAGTGCGGGTATCGGAGGCATCGACCTGTTTGAAATCCTGGAAGATCCGGGCGAGGTCCCCAGGCTCGATGCCGATGCCCTGGTCAGACACCTCGATGTGAAGCATACGCCGTCCGTTCGAGTTCCGGGAGGCCACGGCGACCCGGACCATTCCGCCCTCCGGCGAGTACTTCACGGCGTTGTCGAGGAGCTCGTCGAGCATCCGGCGGAACAGCGAGGGGTTGACCTGAGCCGCGGGGAGCCGGTCGGGCACGTCCACGTCGAAGTCGTGCTGGTCGGACCGCTGTCGCCACGCCCCCACGGCCTCGTCCACCACCGGTCCGACCTCCAGCGCCTCCGTGGCCACCGTCAGGTGGCCGGCCTCGATGGCCGAGAAGTCGACGAGCATGGCCACGATGCGCTCGAGGCGCCGGGCCGACTCGAGGATGCTCCGGGCGAACTCCCGGGCCTGCCCGCCCGGAAGATCGCGCTTCATCATGAGCTCCGAGTACCCGATGATCGGCGTGAGCGGCGTCCGCAGCTCGTGCGACACGTTGGAGAGGAACTGCCGCTTCATCCGCTCGACCTGGTATTCGAGCGACATGTCCCGAAGCACGTAGACCCTCCCGATCGGCGCCCCGTCGGCTCCGCGCAGAGGGGCCGACGACATGGCCACGGGCACCTCGCCGCCGTCCGAGCGATCGAGGAACGCCAGGCCCTCCGGCGACCACTCGACGGCCTCCAGCGGGCGACCCGCCCTGTCCCGGCCGACCAGGATCTCCCGCAGCGGGCGGCCCATCATCTCCTCGGGCGGGATCGCCAGGATGGACCCGGCCGCCGGGTTCGACGTCACCACGTCCCCGTTCGCGTCCACGGCGAGGAGGCCGTCTCCCATCGAGTTGAGGATGGTCTCCAGCCTGGCCCGGAGGCGGGCCTGCTCGTCCGCGGCCAGGCGAAGCTCCTCGGTCATGGATCCCACGGACTCGGTCATGCTGTTGAACGCGGCTGAGAGGTCGGCCACCTCGTCCTCCCCTCGGACCTCAGCCCGGGCCCCCAGGTCACCTGCCTGCACGCGCCGAGCCGCCGTCGTCAGCGAGACCACCGGCCGGGTGATCCGCCTGGCCGCGGCCAGCGCCAGGACGAAGGCCAGGCCCATGACCCCCACGGTCACCAGGAACAGGACCTGGTTCACGGCCCGCCGGGTCGCAGCCAGCACAGCCGCGGGCTCGGCGACGATCAGGATGCCCACCCGGCGTCCCAGCTCCTGCTCGAGCGGGGCCAGGGCGGCGAAATGATCGGCGCCCCCGAGCTCGAGACCCCGGCCCTGGGCCCCACCCCCGCCGAGGAACCGGAGGAAGGACTGGCGGAGGACCTCCGGGGACGCCAGGGGCTCTCCGGCGTTCGGCGGGAACCCGGCCGTAGCCACGAGCTCCGGCGGACGCCCCCTGTAGCCCTGGAACGCCGCGGCCCGGATGCCCCGGCCGGCGACCACCTCGCGCTGGAGGAGCTCACCGTCGAGCACGAACCCGGCCACGGCGAACCCCGCCGGCCCGGCCGACCCGGCCGGCCGGATGGGGGCCACCCCGATGAGGGCCAGACCGCCGCCCGAGAGCTCGTCCAACGAGGAGACGTCCACGCCGCGGCGGAGGGCGAAGTCGACGACCTCGGTGCCGACGACCTCGACCGCCCGAGCGCGCCCGACGCCGAAGCGTCCTCGGACCTCGCCCCGGCGGTCCAGGAAGAGGATGAAGTCGACGTCCGGCAGCAGCCGGTTCCGGATCTCCGCGATCAGCTCGCCCGGGACCGCCCGCCCGCTGCGGATCGTGTCGGCGATCTGCTGGACCTCCCCGAGGACGACCAGCGTGCTCACCTCGTCGGAGACCAGGTCGACCATGTTGCCGCGGGCGTCCTCAGCCTGGCCGACCAGCCGGTCCAGCGCGCCTTCCCGCAGGTTCCGATCGATGACGGTGCCGATGGCCAGCGACACGAAGAGGACCACCGCCAGGAGCAGCCCCGCGAACCCGGCCAGGAAACGGAACCTCAGGCTCTGCCGGGTGATCGACAGCACGGTTCGGGCCACCGCGAGCGACCCCGCCACCCGGATCAGGTGGGAGGCCGAACCGGCCCAGGTCCGCTCCAGCCCGAGGAGAGCGTCGGCGATCCCGAAGAGCACCAGGCCGGCGCCCAGCCAGAACCCACCCGGTTCCCCGCGCCGCCTGGCCCAGGTGGCCACGCCGGCGATCAGCCCCGCCGCCGCCGGCGTGATGACGCCTCCGGGCAGGGCCACGACCGCCGCGGCTCCGGCCGGCCGCGCCGACGGGACCGCCGCCAGGGCCAGCACCGCGTACCCGGCCAGGCGAAGCCATGCGGTCTCGGGAGCGACGTCGCCGGCAAGGCCCGTCCCCAGGACTCCCTCGGCCGCGGCCAGCGCCAGGAACCCCAGGGCGCCCGCGGCTCGGACGACACGCCGGCGTCGTGGCTCCCGGGCCAGGGCCAGGGCCGCGGCCAGGGCCACCAGCAGGTTGAGCAGGTGCGCGCCGAACACCGCCGCGGCCGGGAGACCGGAGGTCACCGCACGCCCTCCAGGTAGCCGAGCGCCTCGTCGACCGTGGACACCGGCACGAGCTCGATCCGCTCGCCGGCGCCGCGCGCCTCTCCCAGGTTCAACCGTGGGAGCAGGAAGGTGTCGGCACCGGCCTCCTCCGCGGCGATCACCTTCAATCGGACGCCGCCGATCGGGCCCACGGAGCCCTCGAGATCGACGGTTCCCGTCCCGGCGATGGTTCGTCCTCCGGTCAGGTCCTCGGGAGTGAGGACCTCGGTCACGCCGATCGCCCACATCAGGCCGGCGGACGGCCCTCCGATCGAGCCGCTCTCGATGGCCACCTCGAACGGGAAGTTCTCCACGGTGGCGATGCCGATCACCGGCCGGTCCACACCCTCGACCCGCGCGGGACGGACCACGACGAGGGCGGCATCGCCCCCCTCCACCGGCCGGACCCGCAGCTCCAGGGACCGCTCGGCCCCGGCGGCGGCGATGGCCCTCCGAAGCTCGGCGATGCCGGCCAGGGCGGCCCCGTCGACCATCGTGATCAGATCGCCCGGGAACAGGGCCCCCTCGGCCGGGGCGCCGGGCAGGACGTCCTGGACGATCACGCCCGGACCGTGTTCGTCCGGGTACTCGGTGAGGGCCTCGAGCGCCACCGCCACCGCGGCGATCTTGCTCTGATCCATCTGCGACCGCGACGCTCGCTCGTACTCCTGGTCTGTCTGCCCGGGGGGGATGACGTCGCGCTCCGGGATCACCTCCGCTTCCGGATCGAGCCAGGCCGCCAGGGCCTCGTACACGCTCAGGCGCCCGACGTTCACGGTCGTGAGCAGGAGCCGACCCTCCGACTCGTACGTCACCGTGCCATCCACGTCGATCAGCGGGAGCACGGCTCGGGCTCGCCCCGGCGCCTCGACGAACAGAGGAAGCTCGACCGCGTAGAGGCAGACGGCGAGGGCCGCCGCCGGTGCCAGGATCTGCAGCGCTCTGCGCACCTCGGACCTCCGTCTCACGGACGACCCGACGGGGTAAGGCTACCGTGCCCCCGGTGCTGATTGACGTCGGGGCTACACTGAGTTGGAGGCGATCCGGGAGGCGACGGAGGCATGGAATCTCTGGTCATCCTGGTGGTGGCCGCCGGACTCTCGGCCGCAGTGGTGTGGTGGGCCATGGCTCCTTCGGATCGCCGGGCCGGGGAGAAGCCCCCCCGGAAGGTGTCCGTCCCCGAGCCGTCCTGGGTCCTCACCGAAGAGCCCCGACACGACACCTTCGTCATGCTCCCGTCCTCCGGACCGGTGGCCACCGACGACCGGCCCTCCCCGGCCCTCTCGCTCATCCGGCTCGTCCTGGCCATCGCCTTCGTGGCCGGGATCGGCGTGGTCGTGGTGACGGTCCTGGGATGGCTGGTCAAGATCCAGCTCGACCACTACTTCAGCCAGCTCGGGAGCTAGGAGATCTCGGGCGTGACATCGCGGATCTCGCGCACGATCGACTCGTGGATCAGGTCGTCGTGGCGAACCTTTCCCTCGAGGTTCACCTCTCCCGCGTAGTCGGCCACGGCCTGCCGGGTCGCCCCGTCGTAGGCTCCCGTCGGCCGTCCCGAATACCGACCAAGGGCGACGAGCCGTCGCTGCAGCTCCGACACCAGCTCGGGCGTCGTCTCGAGCTCGGGATCGTCCCGGATGAGGTACTCGCGGTCGTACGTGGCGAACACCCGGAGGAGCTCGGCGACGGCGTCGAGGTGATCGTCGACGCGAAGATCGATGTACCGGTCGGTATAGCCTCCGTACCCTCCCTCGTCTCGAACGATCAGCAGGGCGGCGGACTGGCGACCCCTGCGGTCACCTCCGGCCCGATCGCCGGAGGCCAGCGCCGCGATCAGCCTGTCGACCAGTTCCCCCTCGGCCGACTCGAAGGCGGTGACCATCCCGTCCACCACCTCCGGCCCGACCAGGATGTTCCCCTGACACGCGTATCCGCTCCCGGTGCGGCCTCCCGCCCACGCCATGCACTCGTCGCCGGTGAACGTCGCCGGATCGCCCCGCACGTCGATCGCCCCGATCTGCCTGGTGGGACGGCCCTCGTCCTCGCCGAGCATGCGGTCCAGCGCCTCCTGGGCGGACGCGCCGCCGGCCATCAGGTCCAGCCCTTTCGGTCCGAGGGACACGTTGGCGTAGGACTGCGTGGCCACCGCGCCGGCGCCGGCCCGGGCCCACGGCACGACGGCGCCCACCGCGGGGAACTTCGACGCCACGGCCACCCCCCATTCCGGGACGGAGGGATCGCAGGCCACGATGGAGAACGTCACCGGAGCCAGGGGCTGCCGCCGAAGAGGCCAGCCTCCTGCGTCATGAGCTCGAGGCACTTGCCCGCGCCGAGCACCACGGTCTGGAGCGGGGAGTCGGTGAGATGGACGGGGACCTCGCACTCGTGCGCCAGCAGGGTGTCCAGGCCGCGCAGGAGCGAACCGCCCCCGGTCAGGAACATCCCCCGCTCCAGCACGTCCTGACCGAGCTCCGGGTCGCTCTCGCCGAGACAGGCCTTGGTGGCGTTCACCACGGCGATCACCGGCTCGGTGAGGATTTCCCGGACCTCCTCCGGGCTCACCTCGATCTCCTTGGGCATGCCGGTGGAGATCTCTCGGCCCTTGATCCGCACGGAGCCCACGCCGGTGACAGGGTAGGCGCTGCCCGAGGAGATTTTCACCTGCTCGGCCGCCCGCTCACCGATGGCCACCCCGTAGACCCGCCGGAGATGCCGCTGGACCACCTCGTCCATGTCGAAGCCGCCGATGCGAAGCGAGCGCGCAGCGATGATGCCGCCCATCGAGACCATGGCCACCTCGGAGGTGCCCCCGCCGACGTCCACGATCAGGTTGCCGAGCGGCTCGTGCACCGGCAGCCCGGCCCCGATGGCCCCCGCCATGGGCTCCTCGATCAACGAGACCGCCCGCGCGCCGGCCGAGGTGGCCGCGTCGCGGACCGCGCGCCGCTCGACCTCGGTGATGGCCGACGGCACGCAGATCAGCGCCTTCGGCCTGGCGAACCTGGTCACCCCGACCCGGCGGAAGATGAGCCGGATCATCTGGCTCGTGACGTCGTAGTCGGTGATGGCGCCCCGCCGGAGCGGCCGGACGGCCACGATCCGCGAGGGGGTCCGGCCGATCATCTCCCAGGCTGACTCGCCGATGGCCAGCACGTCTCCCTCCCTGCCGTCCATGGCGATCACGGAGGGCTCGTCGTAGACGATGCCCTTGCCCTCCTGGTAGACGAGGGTGTTGGCCGTCCCGAGATCGATGGCGAGGTCGCCGACCCGTTTCATCGGGCCGTGCCAGACGATCGGGGAAGTCGCACGGCGGCATCGTACCAGGGGGCTCCCCGGAGCCCGCGGAACCGGACGATTCAGGCGAGGCCGAAACCTCCCGGTCGAGCCGGTCCGGCCACGCGGTGTCGTCCCTCGGCCAGGGTCTGGTCGTACCGGCACGGGGTGGGATGATGGAGATATGAGCGATCAGGGTTTCGGCCTCCCCGAGGACGCCTTCGCCGACGTGCCCCTGTTGCGAGAGATCCAGCGCGTCCTCCTGTCCGGCTCCGGCCCCGTCAACTGGGAGCTGGCCCGGCAGGTCGGCATCGCTTCCGCCGCCTGGGGGCAGGAGGACCCACCCGCGACCGAGGAGGACCGGCGGGGGTTCGAGGGCGCCGTGCGGATGGCCGAGCTGACCGTGGCCGACTTCACGGGGATGGATCCGCCGCCCGAGGTCACCCGGGTCCGTGCCGTTCGCCGCGCGGAATGGGTCGAGGCCAACGTGCGCGGGCTCCGCGGTCTGTTCGAGCCGATGGCGGAGCGGATGGCCCGGGCCCTCCAGACGGCCCGCCGAGACGAGCCGAGCGAGGCGCCCGAGGGTGCCCAGATGCTCGAGGCCGTCCTGGAGCGGATGACCCCCCTGCTTATGGGAGCCCAGGTGGGCGCGGTGCTCGGCGCGCTCGGCCAGCGGGTCATGGGCCAGTACGAGCTGCCCCTCCCCCGGGAGGATCAGCCCGCGCTGCTGTTCGTGGTCCCGAACATCGGCGCGTTCGAGCGGGAGTGGGCGCTCCCCGCGGACCAGTTCAGGGCCTGGGTGGCCATGCACGAGACCACCCACGCGTTCGACCTCGGCAGGCCCTGGGTGCGGGAGCACTTCCTCCGCCTCGTGCGCGAGATCGCCGAGGCCATGGAGTTCGACCTCACCGCGCTCCAGGAGCGGCTGGAGGGGATGGACCTCTCCGATCCGCAGAAGCTGTCCGAGGCGCTCGGTGGCGACCTCCTCACCGGCGAATTGACCGACGAGCAGCGGCTGATGCTCAGGCGGGTTCAGGCGTTCATGGCCGCCGCCGAGGGACACGCCGACCACGTCATGGCCGACCTGGGTCGAGACCGCCTCCCGGCGTTCTCCCAGATCGACGAGGCGATGCGGCGCCGGCACGAGGGGCGAAGCCAGGAGGAGCGCGCGGTGGAGCGGCTCCTGGGCATCGACATCAAGCTGGAGCAGTATCGGCTGGGCCGCTCGTTCTCCGACCACGTGGCCGAGGCCACCGACGAGCGCACCCTGTCCCGCATGTGGGACTCGGCCGACGCACTTCCCTCGATGCCCGAGCTGGAGGAACCCCGCCTCTGGCTCGCCCGCATGGCCTGAGCCGGCTGGTATCCTTCGCGCCGTGCCCAAGGCCGAGCTGGTCTTCGCCACCGTCGTCGACCGACGGGTCTGGGAAGCGGAGGGCGAGGGCGCCGCGCCGCTCGTCTACACCATCAGCCTCCCGGGCCGGGGCCTCCCGTTCGTGGTGGCTCGATACTGGAAGGCGCCCCAGGGGGTGGTCGCCGAGCGCGTCGAGCTGGTCGCGCCCTCGGGGAAGACCGCCTACCGCACTGAGGAACGGGTCCGCCGGATGCCGGGCCAGATGGATCTGACCCGGGTGGCCGATGAGATCGAGGACGCGCAGTTCGAGGAGGCCGGGATCTACGCGGCCTCGTTCCTGATCGACGGAGAGGTCCAGGGCCAGGTCGAGTTCCAGCTCCTCCTCACCGCGGCCGGACCGGTACCCGCCGAGGTCGAGGACGCCATCAAGAAGTCCGACGTCGTCTGGATCGGGGTGGAGTCGAACGGCCGCGACCGGACCCTGCCCGTGTGGTTCGCCTACGACCAGGGTCGCATCTACGTGCTCCACTCCGACGACCAGAAGAGCGGCGAGCAGCAGATCCCCGGGCTCCCCGACGCCGTCGAGCTCGTCGTGGTCACCCGGCACAAGTACCGCGAGACACGGGCGGCACGGTTCCACGCCGCGGTCCGGCTGATCGAGCCGGACAGCTCGGAGTTCGACGCGCGGGCGGCGGTGCTCGCGGACCGACGCCGCGACCGCCACGGTCCGCCCGAGGACGCCATCAAGAAGTGGAAGTCGGCGTCGTGCGTGATCGCCGAACTGACCCCGGCGCTGGCCTGATCGACCGGGACGGCTAGGTTCCCCCGGCGCCCTCGTAGGCCTTTCCCGCGGCCGCGGGCGGCTGCACACGGCCCACGAAGCCGGCGATGGCCACGATCGTGACGATGTACGGGATCATCCGGACGAACTGATCGGGGAGGACCCCGATGATGGGGGCGTCGTCCAGCCGTAGGGGGATGGCCTGGGCGAACCCGAACAGGAGGGCTCCCACCATCAGCCGGGTCGGCGACCAATTGCCCAGTATCAGGGCGGCCAGGGCGATGAACCCAAGCCCCTGGGTCTGCCCCTCCTGATACAGGGCGTTCACCTCGATGGCCAGGAAGGCCCCGGACAGCCCGGCCAGGAACCCGGACAGGGCCACCCCCGAGTACCGGAGCGGCGCCACCCGGACGCCCAGAGTCCGGGTGGCCTCGGGGTTCTCGCCCACGGACCGGAGGCGGAGCCCGAACCGGGTCCGGTTCAGCACGAAGATGATCGGGAAGACCAGGGCGAAGGCGATCAGCGTCATCGGCGACATGTCCTGGAAGGCCCGGCCCAGGCCGGCCGGGAGCGAGGACAGGAGCGGGATGTCGATCGTGCCGAAGTTCGGCACGCCCGAGGTGGACTGGGACGCGGAGCCGAAGAACAGCTGGGACAGGAACCGGGCCAGGCCCAGGGCCACCACGTTGATCACCACGCCGGACACGATGTGGTCCACCCGGAAGGTCACCGTGGCCACGGCGTGGACCATCGAGA
>JBOGWD010000313.1:0-5708 GCA_050693275.1 Actinomycetota bacterium
CCCGTGCCCGGAGCGGCCCCGGACCTCCGGTCCTCGGGCGGACGGTCGGCCCCGCTAGAGCGGATTGCGGATACAGGGCACCGCTAGCTCCCCGCCCAGCACGGTCACCGCCGGCCAGTATAGACCCCGATCGACAGCCGGCCCGGCGAATGGTTGCGCCGCTTGCCAACCTGGTCCGAAGGGAGTATGCCGGGCCCTGAGAATCACCCCTCGAGGGGAAAGGGGCACCATAAACCACTCCTCCGCCGCCCGGCGGCTCCTTCTCGGGCTCACCGCCGCCGGACTCGTCCTGCTGGGCGTGCCACCGGCCTATGCCGCTCCGCGCTGCTTCGGCAAGCCCGCCACCATCGTGGGAACGCGCCACCCCGACCGGATCCGGGGAACCCCGGGCGATGATGTGATCATGGGACTCGGGGACTCCGATGTGCTTAATGGCAGGGGCGGTGACGACCTTATTTGCGCCGGCCCAGGGAACGAGAACCAGGTCGAAGGGGGCGCAGGCAACGACCGCATCCATGGTGGTCGAGGGTCCGACTTCATGGACGGGGGCGACGGCAAGGATGTGGTCATTGGAGGCCCGGGCCGGGACGACCTGCACGGCGGTGACGGGCGGGACTTATTGCGAGGAGGACCGGGCAGCGACAGCCTCGACGGCGGTGGGGACGCCGATCGACTCCTCGGCGGACAGGGAGACGATGGCCTGACCGGGTCGGCAGGCTTCCCTCCCAAGCGGGATGGGGACGACCTCGTGCGAGGCGGACCGGGCGATGACTCGCTCGGTGACAGCCCGGGACACGACACACTTGACGGAGGGACCGGGATAGATTGGGCCCGGGCTCAGAATGTCGACCTGGTGACGGAGACGGCCTCAGGCAAAGGCTCTCACACGCTGATCGATATCGAGGCCGCCAGCGGCACGGACGGTGATGACGTCCTGATCGGCGACGATGGGGACAACATGTTCTTCCCGTTGTTCGGAGACGACCGGATCGAGGGTGGCGGTGGCCGCGACCTCGTCAACCTGGAGGTCATCGAGGATTTCGTGACCGAAGGCATGGTCGTCGATCTTGTCGCCGGAACGGCCACGGGCCTCGGAGGCTCCGATCAACTCCTCGGCATCGAGGACATCCAGGGCACGGAAGGGCCCGACACGATCCGTGGCGACGACGGCCCGAATCGCCTGGAAGGCTTCTATGGGAACGACATCCTGGAGGGACGGGGTGGGGACGACACGCTCGTCGGCTCCCTCCTCGATCCCAACTTTCCGACGAGCACCGATACGAACGATTCCGCCGATGGAGGATCCCACGTGACGGGAGACACTTGCATCGGCATCGAGCAGGCCACGAACTGCGAGTTCTCGGAGCTGCCCGCACGACCGGTCTCGCGGCGGTCCTAGGAGCCTTCTTCCACCTCGAAGATGCGGTCGGCCACGAGGCCGTGGGCCTCGCGATGGACGGTAACGGCCGTGTCGGCGTCCGGGGCCTCGACGAGACAGAAGACCTTCCCCTCCTTCTCGTCGACCCAGTACCTGACGTACTTCACCCCGTACCTGTCCTGGGTCGCGACGTCGGCGGCGTGGGCCTGCGCGACGTCCTTCGCCCCGGCGCCCTGCGTGAGGCAACTAGGCGTCAGAAAGCGGTTGGTTTGCCCGGGGGGCAGGACCGAGGATAACGTGTGTCGAAGCATCGCCCGATGAGGACTGTCGCCCGATCGCTGACCGCCCTGGTCCTCCTCGCCGGCCTCGCTCAGGCGCCGGCGGGTGCGACCCCGGTCCCGCCGCTGTCTCCCGGGACC
The DNA here is from genome assembly GCA_050693275.1 of Actinomycetota bacterium. Lineage (GTDB taxonomy): Bacteria > Actinomycetota > UBA4738 > UBA4738 > CALAEC01 > CALAEC01. The sequence goes on from JBOGWD010000313.1 coordinate 1,798, forward strand.
ACGGACCGCTACGAGGCGCTCCCCATGGAGACCTTCATGGTGCCGACCCGAGGCGGCGACGTGTACGTCGAGGTGATCCGCCCCGCCGTCCCCGAGGGGACCACGGTGCCGGTCATCCTCACCTACACGCCATACCAGCTCTTCCTGGCAAGCGCCGACGACGGCCTGGCCGGCTTCTTCGTCCCCAAGGGCTACGCCCGGGCCCTGGCCCACGTGGTGGGGACGGGGAACTCCGGCGGCTGCTGGGATTACGGCGGGGCCCGGGAGCGCGCCTCCGGGTACGACCTGGTCGAGTGGGCCGGCACGCAAACGTGGTCCAGCGGAAAGGTGGGCATGGTCGGGGGCTCGTACGACGGGACCACCGGGAACATGGCCGCCGTGGAGAACCCGCCGCACCTGGCCACGATCGTCCCCGAGGTGGCCATCGGCGAGTGGTACGGCTACGCGTACCACGACGGCGTGCGGTATTGGCTGATGGACCCGGGTCAGCAGCAGAGCGCGGTCATCGACGAGCAAGGCTTCGACACGCCGCTGGCCTTCGACCTCGGCCTGGCCCTGGCCCCGCCGCTCAATCCCACCGACCCCGACTACGGGGACCGGGTCGTTGAACGACTCTGTCCCGACGCCGACAAGGTCGTCCACGTCCTGCAGGGCTACGAGACCGAGCCGGACTTCGACGGGTTCTGGCGCGAGCGAAGCTACACGGCCGACGCCGCCCGGGTCGACGTGCCGGTGCTGGTCCAGTCGGGATGGCGTGACTACAACGTGAAGTTCTCCGAGTCGACCCGGTGGTTCGAGGCGCTGCCCGACGACATCCCCACCATGCTGCTGATGGACCAGGTCGACCACGGGACCCCCAGTGATCCCGGCTTCCGGTGGCAGACCGTGCTCCACGCGTGGTTCGACCAGTACCTGTACGGGATCGACACGAAGATCAAGCAGCAGCCACGGGTCCGGTCGAAGGCCAACGACGGCGTCATCCGGGACGACCGGGCCTGGCCCCCTTCGGCCACCCGCCCCGTGCCCCTCTACCTCCGGCCGGGCGGAACGCTGACATCGGCGGCCGGCCTCGACGGGCCTGTCGGGACGTACACGGACACCGGTCGCACCACCGAGTCCGACGCGCTCGCCACCAAGGGAAGCACCGGCGAGCTCCTGTGGTTCGAGTCTGCCCCGCTCCAGCGGGACCTCCGCATCGCCGGCGAGCCCCGGCTGGACCTCCTGGCGACCTCGTCCGCCACCTCGACCCACTTCACGCCGGTCCTGTTCGACCTGGGTCCGCCGACCACCTCGGCGCCCCAGTGCGAGTACCTCCCACCGGCCGAGGCCTGCACCATGGGCCGGGGCTTCCTGAACACTCGATACCGGGACGGCCGGGAAGCGGGCCAGGACCTCGTGCCCGGACAGCCCTACCGGGCCTCGGTGCGCTTCCTCGGCAACGACTGGGTGGTGAAGGCCGGCCACCGCATCGGGCTGGCGGTCATGGGGTCGAACCTGTGGTGGGCCGTCCCCGACCAGCAGCGAGCATCGACGACGATCCTGTCGAGCTCCGAGCTCCGGTCGGCGCTGGTGCTCCCCGTCGAGGGTGGCGCCAGGGCCATCCGCGACGCCGGACTGTAGCGGAGGCAGAAGGATTTGAACCTTCGAGGCCCGTTCCCGGGCCTACGCGCTCTCCAGGCGCGCCCGTTCGGCCGCTCCGGCATGCCTCCGTGGCGGAGGCGGTGCGATCTGGACACGCCCCCTGACCAGCCATTTTACTCCTCCGAGTGTGCGCACCCATGCGCACCTGCGCACCCAAATGCGCACCAAATGCGCACCAAATGCGCACCAAATCGCATCCGAATCAAGGAGCTTAGAACTATCCCTCGCGACAAATCAGGAGCATTAGGGGGACCCGAAGATCTCGTGTCCTCCGCAGCGACGCCAGATGACGTGCGCTTCTCCTTCGACGACCTCCTCGCCGTACTCAAACGTAGCGCGGCCATTGTCTCCCCAGGTCATCTCAAAGACGCCTGGCGCACCCTGAACACCCTTCACTCTGAGTCCCTTGCGGAAAGGGCCCCCAGAGTCCAGGTCTTCGACGAACTTCCGAACAGCGCGCTTGAAGTCATCCTTTTCCTCAGGCGACAGGTCATCGAAGTCCCGCTGAAAGCGGGCAGTCGTTGCGTAGGTCGGCACCGACCGACACTAGTCGTCGAGTGAGGCGAGAAAGTCCTCTCCGCTCTTGAAAATCTCGACACGGCCAGCCGCAACGTCAGCACTTGCCTCACGCTCGCCAGCCTGCCACGAGGGGGTCCAGAACCAAGCCTGACTCGAATCGATCACCTTCTGCGGACGAATCAGGATGCCCTCATCAACCACCTGGACCTCGACCGGGTCGCCCTCGTCCAGGTGAGCTGCCTCACGAACCACCCGTGGGATGGTGAGCTGGCCCTTGCTCCGAAGGACCGATCGGATGGGTAGAGACATCGCCATGCGGTCCTCCTTTCCTATCCTCTTACCTTCCATCGTTCTTACTATCGGAAAACACCCTAGACGACCTTAGGATTCCCGTCAAGATAGGGTGAATGGGGCCTCGTAGCCCCCCGAGCGGCACCACAAGAGTTACACGAATGTAGTTGACTTCGATGCCGTGCCCGAGTAGGCTTGGCGCGGTCATTCACCTCCCCAGAGAGGCGCCGAGCCTACTCGGGCACAACCGACGACCCCCGAACCTTCGACTCAGGCTGACCTCCCAGACCCCCAGCCGTCCCCGGGTAAGCGAGCCATCTCCTGCGCACCTGATGCGCACCACCGCAGGTCAGGGCCTGTTTTTGCGGAGGCGGTGCGATTTGAACGCACGAGGAGCCTCTCGACCCCTAACCGCTTTCGAGGCGGTCCCGTTCGGCCGCTCCGGCACGCCTCCGGGATCAGTGTAGCAACGGCTCGGCCTCGCCGGTCCTAACGGGGCACGGGAGTAACTATAACGTATATGGTATATGTTCCCGAGGTATCGCCAGGGGGTCTCCCGCACTCGGCAGATGGACAGGCTAGGGGGCTCTCCGGGAGGCGAAGAAGTCACGCAGGAGCCGGGCGCTCTCCTGAGACAGCAGTCCCGACGCCACCTCGACCCGATGGTTGAGACGAGGGTCCCGCACCAGATCCCCCACCGACCCGGCGAACCCCGCCTTGGGATCGGCGGCGCCGAAGACCAACCGGTCCAGCCGGGCCAGGACCGTCGCGCCCGCGCACATGGCGCAGGGCTCCAGGGTCACGTACAGCGCGCAGCCCTCCAGGCGCCAGGAGGCGACGCGCCGGGAAGCCTCGCGAAGGGCCAGGATCTCGGCGTGCGCGGTGGGGTCCCCCCGGCGCTCCCGCTCGTTCCCGGCCGCGCCCAGGACCACTTCCCCCCGGGCCACCACGGCACCGATGGGAACATCGCCCCACGCCTGGCACCGCCGGGCCTGCTCGAGGGCCTGGGCCATCATCCGCTCGTCGAGGGCCGCCACGGCCCCGACCCTACCCCGACCGAGCCCGGCAGCCGGCCGACGCTCAACGATGTCCCCCATCCGGCCGATGAGTACAGAGATGAAGGCGGACGACGAAGACGTCCTCATCGAGTTCCTCATGCGGACCGTTCGGGTGATCGTGTGGTCCACGTTCCTCGTGGTGGCGGCCCTGGCGGTCTCCCTGATGCTGCCCGGGACCGGCCCCAACCCCGCCGAGCTGGCCCTCCTCCTGGTGGTGGCGTCGGGAACGGGCCTGGCCGCGGCCCTGATCCCATGGAAGGAGCTGCTTCCGCGTGGGCGGGGCCGCATCCTCCTCTACGGATGGAACACGACCTACATCGTCATGATCAGCGCGGGGGTGGCCGTCAACGGGGGCGGCGCCTCCCCCATCGTCCTCCTGTACGGGCTGACCACGGTCTTCGC
>JBOGWD010000314.1:0-5517 GCA_050693275.1 Actinomycetota bacterium
ACGTCGGCGGCCACGTCGTGCTCGGCCAGCAGCTCCTGGGCCCGGAGCGCGGTCTGGATCATGGGCCCGGAGCCGAACAGCTGGGCCCGGTGCCGCACGTCGTTCGAGGCCTCCTTGAACCGGTACAGGCCGCGGAGGATGCCCTCCTCGACGCCCTCGGGCATGGCCGGCTGCGGGTACGGCTCGTTGTAGACAGCCAGGTAGTAGATGAGGTCCTCGCCGTCCTCGTACATACGACGGAGCCCGTCGCGGACGACCACCGCGAGCTCGTACGCCCACGACGGATCGTAGGCCCGGACGGCGGGGTTCGTCGTGGACACCAGCAGCGAGTGGCCGTCCTGGTGCTGGAGCCCTTCGCCGTTCAGCGTGGTCCGGCCGTGAGTGGCCCCGAACAGGAAGCCGCGGGCCCGCTGGTCCGCGGCCGCCCAGATCAGGTCGCCGATCCGCTGAAAGCCGAACATCGAGTAGAAGAAGAACAGCGGGATCATCGGCTCCCCGCTGTTGGCGTACGCCGTCCCCGCCGCGGCGAACGAGGACATCGACCCCGCTTCCGTGATCCCTTCCTCCAGGACCTGGCCGGTCTCGCTCTCCTTGTACGCCAGGAGGTGCGCGGCGTCGACGGGCTCGTACAGCTGTCCGCGCGGCGCGTAGATCTCGAACTCGGGGAACAGCGACTCCATGCCGAACGTCCGGGCCTCGTCGGGGATGATCGGCACCACGCGCTTCCCGATCCGCTCGTCACGCATCAGCGAGCGGAGCAGCCGCACCGAGGCCATCGTGGTGGCAACCGGCTGCTTCGAGCCCTTGGACAGCTCCGCGTACAGGTCATCCTTGGGCAGCTCGATGTCGACCGGCACGACCCGCCGCTCCGGGACGAACCCGCCCAGGGCCTGCCGACGCTCCTTCAGGTACCGGATCTCCTCGGAATCCTCCCCGGGGTGGTAGTAGGGGGCGGCGCCCTCGACGATGTCCCCGTCGGGGATGGGCAGCTCCAGGGAGTCCCGGAACTTCTCGAGCTGCTCCTCGGTCAGCTTCTTCTGCTGGTGGGTGACGTTCCGTCCGGCCATCGAGGAGAGGCCCCAGCCCTTCACGGTCTTGGCCAGGATCACCACCGGGGCGCCCTTCAGCTCCACGGCCCGAGCGTACGCGGCGTGCAGCTTCCGGTAGTCGTGGCCGCCCCGGCGGAGCCGCCACAGGTCGTCGTCGGAGAGATGGGCCACCATCTCCTGGAGCCGGGGGTCCGGGCCGAAGAAGTGCTCGCGGATGTATGCGCCGGACTCGACCGTGTACTTCTGGAACTCGCCGTCCAGCGTGGCGTTCATCCTGTTCACCAGGACGCCGTCGGTGTCGGTGGCCAGCAGGTCGTCCCACTCTCGGCCCCACACGACCTTGATCACGTGCCAGCCGGCCCCGCGGAACATCGACTCGAGCTCCTGGATGATCTTCCCGTTGCCCCGGACCGGGCCGTCCAGGCGCTGGAGGTTGCAGTTGACCACGAAGATGAGGTTGTCGAGCTCCTCTCGCGAAGCGATGGACAGCCCGCCCATCGACTCGGGCTCGTCCATCTCGCCGTCGCCGACGAAGCACCACACCCGCTGGTTCGAGGTGTCCTTGATCCCTCGAGCCTGGAGGTACCTGTTGAACCGGGCCTGGTAGACCGCCATCAGCGGCGAGAGGCCCATCGACACGGTGGGGAACTCCCAGAACTCGGGCATCAGCCGGGGGTGGGGATAGGAGGACAGCCCGCCGCCGCCGGCCTCCCGCCGGAACGCCTCGAGCTGCTCCTCGGAGATCCGCCCCTCCAGGTAGGCCCGGGCGTAGATCCCCGGGGCGCCGTGGCCCTGGATGTAGACGAGGTCTCCCCCGCCCGGGTCGTCCTTGCCCCGGAAGAAGTGGTTGAAGCCGACCTCGTACATCGAGGCCGAGGAGGCGTACGTGGAGATATGGCCGCCGATCCCGTCGTAGTGCTTGTTGGCCCGGCTGACCATGACCACGGCGTTCCACCGGATCATCCGGCGGATGCGGCGCTCGATGTCCTCGTCGCCGGGGAACTCCGGCTCCTGCTCGGGGGGGATCGTGTTGATGTACGGCGTGGAGACCAGGGAGGCCACCGGGACGCCCCGGGTGCGAGCCTCCCGCAGGAGGCGGTGCAGGACGAACCTGGCCCGGGCCGGGGACTGCTCGATCAGCTGGTGGAGCGCCTCAAGCCACTCCGCGGTCTCCTGCGGGTCGCTGTCCGGGAGCTGCTCTCCGAAGAGCTCGATCATCTCTCCTCCATGCTCCGCGCCTCCGCCCCGGGCGTCAACCCACCCGTTTCCCGCGGACGAGGCCTCCATGCCATGCTATCGGCACTTCGGGGGGGTGGGATGACGAAGGCGACGGGGTGGCGGAAGATCGCCACGAGCGTGTGGGGCTGGCCGAAGGACCCCCAGGTCTACGGGCGGCTCGACTTCGACGCCGTTCCCGTGCTCGAGGCGATCGAGCTTATCCGGGAGCGGAGCGAGGCGCACGTGACCACGACCCACCTGGTCACCCGGGCCCTGGCGCTGGCGTTCCGGGACACCCCCTCGATGAACACGAGGCTGGCCCGGGGCCGGTTCATCCCTCGAGAGACCGTGGACATCTTCGTCATCGTCGCGGCCGGCGGGGGCGACCTGTCGGGGGTGAAGGTGCGCCGGGCCGACGAGAAGGCGGCCGCCGAGATCGCCGCGGAGATGGAGGAGCGGGTCGAGGAGGCCAGGGCCGGGAAGGGCGAGCTCGACCGGGCCAAGCGGATGATGGAGATCCTTCCGCCCCGGCTGCTCGGACTGTCGCTCCGGCTCAGCGCCTTCCTCACCAGCAACCTCCACCTGAACCTCCGGGCGCTGGGGATGCCTCGCGAGGCCTTCGGCAGCGCGATGATCACGAACGTGGGGACCTTCGGCATCGCCGAGGGGTGGGCGCCGCTGTCGCCGATCTACCGGGTGCCGATGATCGTCCTGGTCGGGGAGATCGAGCCGAGGCCGTGGGCCGTGGGGGACCGGGTGGAGGTCCGTCCGGTCCTTCCCCTGACCGCCACGATCGACCATCGCTGGGTCGACGGGTACGGCATGGCCGGCGTGGTCGAGACCTTCAAGAAGTACCTGGGGAACCCCCTGGCGCACGAGGAGTGACGGACCCTACCGAGCGGTAGGAAAGGCATTCGGCAGGACTCGGGCCAGTCGGCCTCGAAATCCCCGGGTGAGAGCCGATGCCCGCGAACCGTGACGCCCTCGAGTTCATCGCGCCCACAGCACTGGCCGCCGACGGGATCGTCCTGGCGCCGATCGGCGGCCCGGGGCCGTGGCACGCGCTGGGCGCGCTCCGGGGCGCCATGCGTGAGCTCCGGAACCAGGGCCTGAGACCCCGGGTGAGCTACGTGTTCGCCGTAGCCGCCGATGGACGGATCGTCCCGAGTCGCGGGGACGACGCCGTGCTCCTGGTCATGGCCTATCGCCTGCGGCAGGGCTGACCGGGCTCACTGCCGGATCAGGACCTCGATGTCCCCTTCCTTGCGGGGGACCTCAGTTGCGGTGACGCCCTCGTTGTTGGTCAACACCAGGTCGAGGCGGGAGGCCCCGACCCGCATCCCCAGGATCTCCACACGATGGAGCCACGATGGGAGACGGGGGCGGTCGATGTACAGGATGCCCCTGGGAGCGTCCGCGGAGAGCCCCCCGTAGGTCCGGAGCATCAGCAGCGGCGCTCCGGAGGCCCAGGCCTGAGGGCGACAGGCCACCGGGTACTGCACCGGCACGGGGACCTCGTCCGAGGAGAACCCGCAGAACAGCTCGGGGAACCGGGCATAGGGGAAGAACGCCCCCGCGGCCGCCAGACCGTCGAGCACCTGCCGGGCCTCGCGGTCGAACCCGTAGCGACGCATCCCGTGGGCGATCAGGGCGTTGTCGTGTGGCCACACGGTCCCGGTGTGGTACCCGATCGGGTCGTAGGGCGCCTGTCTCGCGGCCAGGGTCCGGATCCCCCAACCCGAGGAGAGCGCGGGCGAGAGGAGCCGTCGGACCACCCGGGCCGCCCGCTCCTCGTCGACGATGCGGGACCACAGGCAGTGCCCCGGGTTCGAGGTGATCGTCTCCACCGGCTGCTTGTCCCCGTCCAGGGCCAGGGCGTAGTAGCCGGCCTTCTCGAGCCAGAAGTCGCGGTTGAACCGCTCCCGGAGATCGGCGGCCTCGCGGTCGAGCCGCTCGGCCAGGTCCCGCTCGCCGAGGTCGCCGGCCAGGCGGGCCACGTTGCGCTTGGCCTGGAAGACGTAGCCCTGGGCCTCCACCAGGGCGATCGGCGGGGAGGCCAGGGTGCCGTCCGGATGGACGATGGCCTCGCTGGAGTCCTTCCACCCCTGGTTGTCGAGCCCCTTCGGCGAGCGCCGCCGGTACTCGACGTAGCCGTCGCCGTCCAGATCCCCGTGCTCGTCGATCCACCGGAGCGCCGCCAGCACGTTCGGCCACAGCTCCCGGACCGCGTCCTCGTCGCCGGTCCACCGGTACGCGCCCTCGAGGACGGAGAGCCACAGGAGCGTCGAGTCGACCGAGCCGTAGTAGGGCGTGTGGGGGATCTCGCCGGCCCGGGCCAGCTCGCCCACCCGGACCTCGTGGAGGATCTTGCCCGGCTCCTCCTCACGCCAGTCGTCCACCTCCTTGCCCTGGAGGGCGGCCAGCCCGCGCAGCGTCCCCCAGGCCAGATCGGTGTTCACCCCGAGGGCCTGGTACGCCGTGATCAGGGCGTCCCGTCCGAACAGGGCCGAGTACCAGGGCACGCCCGCGTCGATGTACTCGTCCCCGCCATCGTCGTGCGCGGTCAGCATCCGAAGGTCAAGGATGGCCCGGTCGAGGAATTGGGAGAGCTGGACGTTCGACGTCCGGAACCGGGTGCACCCCCGCCGCCAGTGCGTGTACTCGCGGGTCAGCCGGTCCTCGGCCTGGCTCATCGAGGTTCGCGGCGCCGTGCCCGTCCCGACCTCCGGCACGATCTCCAGGGCCACCTCGAGGTCCTCGCCGGGCCCGCAGCCCAGATGGAACTCGGCCCGCGAGGCATCGAGCCGGTCCGGCGCCGGCGAGAAGCGGATCGTGGTGCTCCGCACCTCGCCGTCGAGGCCTCGATAGGAGAGGACCACCCGGCTGTGCTCCACCTGGGGACCCTGCACCTGGCCCCTTCGCTCGCGGGGAAGGCCCCGCACCTCGAAGATGTCGAGGAAGTCCGCGTCGAAGTCGACCGTGAGCGTGAGCCGGCGCACCTTCGTACCGAAGTTGCGAACCCGGATCCGCTCGTGGAGGGAGCCGGAGAGCACCCGGAACTGCTGGATCGAGACGTTCTCCTTGCGATGCAGCCTTTCCTGGTCGATCGATTCGAACGGGTACGTGAGCTCGACGATCTGCGAGTAGTTCCGCTCGGTGGAGGAGTGCAGCAGGATCGGCTCCATGCCGTCCACCGTGAGGTCGAGGCCCGACAGGAACCGGGTGTCCTTGTGGTAGAGGCCCAGCGCCG
>JBOGWD010000315.1:0-2340 GCA_050693275.1 Actinomycetota bacterium
GGCCGCCTCGTCGAGCAGGTAGGGTTAAGCCCTTCTGGGAGGAAGCATGGGCCAGGCGAGACCGTTCGGCCGGTACCTCGAGGAGTTCGAGGCCGGCGACGTGTACCGGCACCGGCCGGGGAAGACCATCACGGAGTACGACGACCATCTCTTCTGCGCCATCACCTGGAATCACCATCCGCTGCACACGAACGCCCACTACGCCGAGACCCAGACCGAGTTCGGGCGCAACGTGGTGGTGGGGAACCTCGTCTACTCCCTGGCGCTGGGGATGAGCGTGCCCGATGTCTCGGGCCGGGCCATCGCCAACCTCGAGGTCGAGTCGCTCCAGCACAAGGCTCCGATGTTCCATGGCGACACCCTCTACGCCGAGACCACGGTGCTCGATGTGAAGGAGTCTTCGTCGAAGCCCGACCGGGGCGTGGTGACCGTCGAGACGAGGGGCTACAACCAGGACGGTGTCGAGGTGCTGTACTTCCGTCGGAAGGTCATGGTGCCGAAACGGGGGACCGGGGCCGATCAGCCGGGCCGGCCGGGGCCGCAGCCCGCTTAGCCGGACAGGCGGAACCGGGCTTCGGCCACCGTGTGGCCGTGCTCCCGCCGGACGTCCAACCGGCCGCCCCCCAGCTCGCACAGCCGGCCTGCCACGAACAGGCCGAGCCCCATGCCGCCGTGACGACGCTGTGTGGACATGTCCCCCTGGACGAACGGGCCGAAGAGGCTCGGCTCCGGCTCGAAGTCGCCGTCGTCCGTGACCAGGACCACCCCGTGGGGGCCCCGTCGGCCGACCGTGAGGGAGACCGGCGGTCGCCCGTGCCGCAGGGCGTTCGTCACCAGCTCGATGACGACCCGGGTCACGTGGGCCGGCGGCACCCCCGGCCACGGCCCATCTTCGATCTCCGTCTGGTCCGGATGGCCCGGCGTGGTCAGCAGGGCCCGGTTGACCGCATCTGCCGGTGTCGTGGCCACGTCCGGCGCCGGCGGGCCCTGGCCGATCAGCTCGAGGCCCTCGACCATCCGCTTGAGGTCGTCCGTCCGCTTCAGGCCGGCGGCCACGAGCTCCTCGGCCTCGGGGTCCAGTCCCTGCGTCTCCAGGAACTGGAGCGCGCCGGCGATGACCGTGAGGGGGGTCCGCAGCTCGTGGGAGAGGACCTGGATGAACTCCTCGCGCGCAGTGGCCAGACGTTCGGCATCGGCCCGTCGCCGGCGTTCCTGGCTGAGGAGCGTTCTGAGCTCCTCCAGGACGTGAGGCAGGACCCGCCGGTCGACCAGCGCCTCCCCCGCGCTGGCCCGGCGGATCGCCGTGGTCAGGTCGTCGACCGATGCCCCCTTGACCAGGTATCCGGCCGCTCCTGCCGTGAGCATCTGTCGGACGGAGTCCTGGTCGTCGTGGGCGGTCAGAGCGATGACCTGGACGTGAGGGAACCGGCGGGTGATCTCCTCGGTGGCGGCGATACCGTCGCCTCCCGGCATCCGGACGTCCATCAGGATCACGTCGGGCCGCTGCTCCTCAGCCTGCCGGACCGCCTCGACGCCGGAGTCGGCCTCGCCGACCACCTCGATCTCGTTGTCGAGCGAGAGCGCCCGTTGAAGGATCTCCCTGCTCTCGGAGGCGTCGTCGACCACCAGGACCCGCACGCTCATCGGGCCTAGCCTACCGCTGCCATGATGAGGGCTCATGGGACATCCGCGCTCGCTGGCGCGCCTCGCCGATGAGGTCTCGCGCTGCCGGCTGTGCCCGCGCCTGGTCGAGTGGCGGGAGCGGGCGGCGGCAGAACGGCCCCGGCGCTTCGCTGCCCAGGAATACTGGGCCCGGCCCGTTCCCGGCTTCGGCGATCCCGAGGCTCGGGTGCTGGTGGTGGGTCTGGCCCCGGCCGCGCACGGCGGCAACCGGACCGGCCGGATCTTCACCGGTGACCGGTCCGGGGACTGGCTGTTCGCATCGCTGCATCGAACGGGCTTCGCCAGCCAGCCGTTCTCGACGCACCGCGACGACGGCCTCAGGCTCACCGGGGCGTACGTCGCCGCGGCCGTGAAGTGCGCCCCGCCGGAGAACCGGCCCACCCCCGACGAGCGGGACACTTGCCTTCCCTACCTGGTCCGGGAGCTGGAGCTGCTCGATCGGGTGCGGGTCCTGGTGACCCTGGGCTCGTTCGCCTGGGACGCGGCGCTGCGCGTGATGTCCACAGCGGGGCACCCGGTGCCCCGGCCCCGCCCCCGCTTCGGGCACGCAGCCGAGGCGAACGCCGGCCCGTACCTCCTCCTCGGCTGCTACCACCCGAGCCAGCAGAACACGTTCACCGGCGTCCTGACCGAGCCCATGATCGACGGGGTGTTCAG
>JBOGWD010000316.1:0-4697 GCA_050693275.1 Actinomycetota bacterium
GACGTGGCCGCCGGCGCGCTCCTGATCGAGGAGGCCGGCGGCGTGGTCACCGACTGGTCCGGCGGCGACGATTATCTGACGGGAGACGTCCTGGCCGGCAATCCGGCCGTCCACGCCGAGCTCCGTGACCTGGCGGGCCGAGCCTAGCCGGCCCGGAGCGGCTCCCCCTCGTGGGATCCCGGACGCCCGTCGGGAACAGGACCGGCGGGCCGGCTCCACCCGAGGAGCCACCGGGCGGTCTCTACCTGCCCCGGGTCCACCCCGTCGTCATCGAGGGCCCATGCCAGCGTCTGGGCGAGGGCCCACCCCCGGGCCCGGTCGGCGTCGAGGGACAGCCCGCTGGTCAGTCGGTCGAGGCGACTCCGGACGAGGTCACGACCCTGGCCGAGCTCGTCGCCCCGGACCAGGGCGGCGATCCCGAACTCCCGCTCCCCGACCAGGGGCTTGGGGTCGATGTCCAGCCACGGCTCTCGCCGGGCCCGGAGCACGTTGGCCGCGTGGAGGTCCTGGTGGAGCAGCACCTGCTCCCCTTGGGCACGGGGGAGCGTGTCCAGGATCTCGAGGGCGGCGTCGAGGAGCCGACGCTCGAACGGCCGCCCGGTTCGCTCCCACTGATCCCGCAGCTGCTCGGCCCACCAAGCCGCCTCCTCGGCCAGCGAGCGGAACGGCGCCCCCGCCGGCTTCCACAGCCGCGGGTGGAGGTCCACCATGACGTCCAAAGCGTCGTCGGGTCGGAGATCCGAGAGGGGCGTCCCGGGCTCACAGCGCTCGAGCAGGAGGGCGTGCCGATCGGGATCGTGCGCCAGCAGCCGGACGGCGCCGTCGCCATCCCACAGGGCCAGGGCCGCCGCCTCATGCTCGCTCTCACGATCTGGGAACCGGATCTTCAGGACGGCGCCGGTCCCGTCCAGCCGGGTCGCCGGCATCGCCAGGGAGGCGAAGGCGTATGGAAGGGCTCGCCGACCCGGAGCGACCATCTCTCCGCGCACTCGTCGGCGAGCCGGGGCAGCCGTTCCAGCCACGCCCGCCCGGCCGGCGATCCGCGGTGCCACCGGAGACCGGGGGCATGGAGAGCCTCATGCCGCCAGGGTAACGACGTCGCGTGAGCTAGCGGCGGAGGACCAGGACGCCGCCGGCGACGAGGAGGGCCAGGCCCGCGATACGGGTCGCCGTCACCGGGACCCGCTCCACGCCGAACAGCCCCAGCCCGTCGATCAGGAGGCTGGCGGCCAGCTGGCCCGCGATCACCAGGGCGAACGTGCCAAAGGTCCCGATCCGGGGTGGGGCGTAGGTCAGCGAGATCACGATGGCCGCCCCGAAGACCCCCGGCACCACCCAGAGCCAGGCGGGCTGCCGGAGCCCCTCCGCCAGGCCCCCCAGGCCCCGGCCGGCCACGGCGGCGGCCACCACGATCAGGAGCGCGCCGGCGATCGCCCCGATCGCCGCCGCGGCGGTGACGCCCACCCGGCGTCCCAGCAGACCCAGGACGGTCGCCTGGATGGCGCCGCCCACGCCGGCCACGAGGGCGGCCAGGATCGCCGCGGAGACCGGGGTCACGGCCGAGAGGGTACGACAGGGCGGTCGTTAGCGGCGGAGGACCAGGAGGCCGCCGGCGAGCAGCAGGGCCAGCCCGGCCAGCCGCGTCGCCGAGACCGGGACCCGGTCCATGCCGAACAGCCCCATCGAGTCGATCAGGAGGCTGGCGGCGAGCTGGCCGGTGATCAGCACCGCGAACGTTCCGAACGTCCCGATGGGAGGCGGAGCGAAGGTCAGCACGGCCAGCACGGCGACCCCAAGGAGCCCCCCGGGGATCCACAGCCAGGCCGGCTGCCGCACGGCGGCGGCCACCCCCGCCAGGGTGCGGTTCGCCGCCAAGGTCGCCACCGCGATGCCGGCGAGCCCCACGATGGAGGCGAGCGTCGTGACCGCGAGCACACCCACCCGCCGCCCCACGATCGCCAGGAGAGTCGCCTGGAGGGCCGCCCCGGCCCCGGCGAGGAGCACCGCCAGGGCGGTCACGGTCGCTGGTGACATCCGGTCTTACGTCCCGGCCTGGTCCTCGCCCTCGCCGCCGCCGATGGCCCGGAGGGCCGCCCGGGCCTCCTCCTCGGTCAGCTCGCCCCCGCCGTCGCCGGGAACGCCCCCCTCGGCCAGCTCGGCCTGCTCCCGCTGGCGGGCCAGCCAGTACTCGGGGATGGCCTCGGGCCGGATGTGAGCCCGGACGTTCCGGTACTTGCCCATGCCCGTTCCGGCGGGGATCAGCTTGCCGATGATGACGTTCTCCTTCAGCCCCAGGAGCGGGTCGGACCGGGCGCTGATGGCGGCATCGGTGAGGACACGGGTGGTCTCCTGGAAGGAGGCGGCCGCGAGCCACGACTCGGTGGCCAGCGAGGCCTTGGTGATTCCCATGAGGATCGGCCGCGCCGACGCGGGCTCCCCTCCGTCCTCGACGACCTCGGCGTTGGTCTCCTCGAACCGCCGGCGATCGACCAGCTCCCCGGGGAGGAACTCGGTGTCGCCGGGCTCCAGGATGTGCACCTTGCGGAGCATCTGCCGGACGATCAGCTCGATGTGCTTGTCGTGGATCACCACGCCCTGGCTCCGGTACACCTGCTGGACCTCCTCCACCAGGTGCAGCTGCACCGACTGGACACCCTCGATCCGGAGCTTCTCGTGCGGGTCGACCGAACCCTCCGTGAGCTGCTGGCCGACCTCCACCCGGTCGCCGTCGTCCACGGCCAGGCGGGCCCTGAGCGAGACCTCGTACCGGACCTGCTCGGCGTCGTCGGCCGTGACCGTGATCCACCGCTTCTTCTTCTCGTCGTCCTCCTCGAGGGCCACCACGCCGGAGAGCTCGGTGATCTCGGCTCGACCCTTGGGCCGGCGGGCCTCGAACAGCTCGACCACCCGGGGGAGGCCGTGGGTGATGTCCTCACCGGCCACGCCGCCGGTGTGGAAGGTCCGCATGGTCAGCTGGGTGCCCGGCTCCCCGATCGACTGGGCCGCGATGATGCCTACGGCCTCGCCGATGTCGACGAGCCTGCCCGTGGCCAGGTTTCGCCCGTAGCACAGCCGGCACACGCCCACGGTCGCGTCGCAGGTCAGCACGGACCGGACGTAGATGACGTCGGCCCCCGCCTCGACCAGCGTCTGACGAACCTCGTCGGTGATCTCGACCCCGCCCGAGGCCACCTTCGACCGGTTCACCCGGACGTCCTCGGCCAGGGTCCGCCCGATCACCTGGCTGGCCAGGTGGTCGTCGGCCACCCGTCGGCCGTCGGGGGTCTCCCGGGTGATGACCACCGGGACGCCCTTGTCGGTCCCGCAGTCCTCCTCACGGATGATGACCTCCTGGGCCACGTCCACCAGGCGCCGGGTCAGGTACCCCGAGTCGGCGGTCCGCAGGGCGGTGTCGGCCAGACCCTTCCGGGCGCCGTGGGTGGAGATGAAGTACTCCAGCACCGACAGGCCCTCGCGGAAGTTCGCCTTGATCGGTCGAGGGATGATCTCGCCCTTGGGATTGGCCACCAGGCCTCGCATACCGGCGAGCTGGCGGATCTGCATGATGTTCCCGCGCGCTCCCGAGTTCGCCATCATGTAGATCGGGTTCACCGGGGAGAAGCCGTCCTCCATGGCCCGGGTCACCTTGTCGGTGGCCTCGGTCCAGATCTCGATGAGCTCCTGCCGGCGTTCGTCGTCGGTGATGATCCCTCGCCCGTGCTGACCCTCCACCTTCAGGGCCCGCTTCTCGTACTCGTCGAGGATCTTCTGCTTCTGCTTCGGGGTGGTGACGTCCTCGACCCCGATCGTCACGCCGGCCCTGGTCGAGTAGTGGAACCCGAGCGACTTCAGCGCGTCGAGGATCCCGGCCACCGTGGCCCGGGGCCACAGGTGGACGCACTCGTCCACGATGGTTCGGAGCTCGACCTGGAGCACCTGATGGTTGACGTACGGGTGGTCCTGGGGGAACGCCTCGTTGAACAGGACCCGGCCGATCGTGGTGGTCACCAGCGGCGCCCCGTTGGACTCGGTCGCTGACTCGGACTCATCCTCCGAGAGCGTCTTGCCGGGGAGGCGCACCTTGACCCACTCGTGCATGTCGACGGCCCCCGCGTCCCAGGCCATCAGGGCCTCATCGAGCGTGGCGAACCGCTTCAGGGTCTTCTCGTCCTCAGGCTGCTCCCCGGCCAGCGTGAGGTAGTACACGCCGAGCACCATGTCCTGGGTCGGGGCCGCGATGGTCCGACCATGCGCCGGCGACAGGATGTTGTTCGCCGACAGCATCAGGATCCTGGCCTCGGCCTGGGCCTCGGCGGACAGGGGGAGGTGCACGGCCATCTGGTCGCCGTCGAAGTCGGCGTTGAACGCCGGGCACACCAGTGGATGGATCTGGATGGCCTTGCCTTCGACCAGGACCGGCTCGAAGGCCTGGATGCCGAGCCGGTGCAGGGTGGGCGCCCGGTTCAGGAGCACGGGGTGGTCCTTGATGACCTCCTCGAGCACGTCCCATACCTGGGGCCGGGCCCGCTCCACCATCCGCTTGGCGCTCTTGATGTTCTGGGCCAGGTCGAGGTCCACCAGCCGCTTCATCACGAACGGCTTGAACAGCTCCAGGGCCATCTGCTTGGGCAGGCCGCACTGATGGAGCTTCAGCTCGGGGCCGACCACGATGACCGACCGGCCCGAGTAGTCGACGC
>JBOGWD010000317.1:0-5617 GCA_050693275.1 Actinomycetota bacterium
AACGTCTTCGACATCTTCCGGGCCCCGTCGGTGCCGGCCAGCAGCGGCAGGGTGAAGGCCACCTGGGGCTCCTGCCCGTGCGCTCGCTGCATGTCCCGCCCGACCAGGAGGTTGAAGGTCTGGTCGGTCCCGCCGAGCTCCACGTCGGGCTCGACGGCCACGGAGTCGTATCCCTGCATGAGCGGGTACAGGAACTCCGCCAGGCTGATCGGCTTGCCGGCCCGGTATCGCTCGGAGAAGTCGTCCCGCTCCAGGAGCCGGGCCACGGTCAGGGCCGAGGCCAAGCGGGCCACGTCGGCGAAGTCCAGCCCGGCCAGCCACTCGCTGTTCCGCCGGACCTCGGCCCGCTCCAGCTCCAGCACCTTGCCGGCCTGCTCGAGGTAGGTCCGGGCGTTCGACTCCAGCTCCTCCGGCGAGAGCATCGGCCTGGTCTCCAACTGGCCCGTGGGATCCCCCACCCGGCCGGTGAAGTCGCCGACGATGAGGACCGCGGTGTGCCCCAGGTCCTGGAACCGGCGGAGGGCCCCCAGCACCACCGCGTGGCCGAGATGGAGGTCGGGTGTGGAGGGATCGATGCCGAGCTTCACCCGAAGCGGCCGGTCCTCGGCCACGCTTCGGGCCAGCTTCAACTCGAGCTCGTCCTCGGGAATGATCTCGGCGGCCCCCGAGCGCAGAACCTGGAGCTGCCGGGAGACGTCTTTCGAGGTGGACATCTGCGCGGATGCTAACAAGTGAACTCGTGACCCGCGGGTATACTCGGCCAGGAACCATGGGCCGCCCTTCCCCCACCGGACCGCGGGCCCTCGTCGGCCTCGTGGCCGTGATCGCGCTCGCTTCCTCCTGCCGAGCCGTGGCCGACCTGGACCGGGAGATGCTCGACGCCGAGCCCCTCGCCCTCACGTCCACGATCTACGACGCCGAGGGTCGGTTCATCACCACGCTCCATGCCGAGGAGGACCGAGAGCTGATCCCGCTTCGGCGCATCCCCGAGGCGGTCCAGGACGCCGTGGTGGCCATCGAGGACCAGCGGTTCTGGAGCCACCGGGGCGTCGACCTCAAGGCGATCCTCCGCGCCGCCTACGTGAACGCCACGACCGGGAACATCGAGGAGGGCGGGTCAACGATCACCCAGCAGTACGTGAAGAACCGGCTCCTGTCCCCCGAGCAGACCCTGTCGAGGAAGATCCGCGAGGCCTCCCTGGCCTGGCAGCTCGAGGAGGAGCTGACGAAGGAGGAGATCCTCAGCCGGTACCTGAACACCGTGTACTTCGGAGAGGGAGCCTACGGGATCCAGCGTGGGGCCGAGACCTTCTTCTCCAAGCCGGCGGCCAAGCTCACCCTGCACGAGGGGGCGCTCCTGGCCGGGCTGATCGCCGGCCCGGTCCGGTGGGATCCGATCGATCAACCGGAGCTCGCCCTGGCTCGCCGAAACCACGTGCTCGGCCAGATGCTCGACATCGGCATGATCACCAGCGCCCAGTGGCACGACGCCAGCTCGCGGCCGCTGGGCCTCCACCCCAAGCTCGGGACCGACCGCTATCCGGCCCCGTACTTCATCGACTACGTGAAGCACCAGCTCCTGTCGAACCCGCGCTTCGGGGATACCTACACGCAGCGGTACAACTTCCTGTTCAAGGGCGGACTCAGGATCTACACCACGATCGACCTGCGCATGCAGCGAGCCGCCGAACGCGCCGTCAACGGGGTCCTGTCCCAGCCCGGCGATCCTTACGGGGCCCTCACGGCGATCGATCCGCGCAGCGGCGAGATCAGGGCCATGGTCGGAGGGCGCGACTACTGGGCGCCGCGCCGCGAGGACCGGTACGCGAAGGTGAACCTGGCCACAGGGGGCTCGACCGGACGCCAGGCAGGCTCGTCGTTCAAGCCCTTCGCCCTGGTGGCCGCCCTGGAGAACGGCATCCTTCCGTCGAAGACGTACGCGGCTCCTTCCTCCATCGTCCTCGACGAGCCGCCCTGCGGCACGGAGGACTACCCCTGGAACGTGGAGAACTACGAGGGATCGTCCTACGGGGGCGCCCTGACCGTCGAGCAGGGGCTGATCAGCAGCGTCAACGTCGTCTACGCGCAGATCATCCGAGACGTGCACCCGGCGCGGGTCGTCGAGGTGGCTCACCGCATGGGCATCCGCTCCCAGCTTCGCCCGTACTGCTCGTCGGTGCTGGGGACGAACGAGGTGAACACGATGGAGATGGCATCGGCCTTCGGGACGCTGGCCACGAACGGCCGGCGCGTGCGTCCGACCGGCATCCTCCGCATCGACAACGCCCAGGGCGAGGTGCTGTTCGAGGCCGACCCGCAGCCCCGGCAGGTGCTCAACGCCTCCGTGGCCTGGACGGCCACCCAGATCCTGCGCAAGGTCATCCTGTACGGCACGGGCACCGCGGCGAACATCGGCCGGCCCGCCGCGGGGAAGACCGGGACCGCCCAGCAGTGGCGCGACGCGTGGTTCGCCGGTTTCATCCCCCAGCTCTCGGCCGCCGTATGGGTGGGGTTCCCCCAGGGTCAGATCCCGATGGTCTACCCGACCGTCCGGATCGCCCGGGTCACGGGGGGGTCGTTCCCGGCGCAGATCTGGCACTCGTTCATGGCCGCCGTGACCGAGCACATCCCGCCCCGCGACTTCCGAGAGCCGCGGGGAGACTACGTCACGGTGGCCATGGACAACACCAGGGGGTGCGTGGCCACCTCGTCGACCCCGGCGGAGAACATCCGATACATCCAGTTCGTCCCGGGCACCGAGCCCACGCAGACCTGCGTGTACACGAGCGAGGACTTCGCCTCACCCACGCCGCCGACGGTGATCACCGGGACCCCCCCGGGAGGGGTGCCTCCCGTCGTGGGGATCTCGGTGGGCACAGCCGTGTCCGTCCTCCGCTCCCACGGGTACGAGGTCGATCGAACCTACGAGCGGGGTTCCGGGTATCAGCGGGACACGGTGATCGACCAGGATCCGGCCCCGGGGACGCCTGCGCCCCCCGGGAGCACCGTCACGATCGTGGTGGCTCGCTGACGGCGCGGGCGGACCGGGACGCGAACCTGGTCCCCCGCTCCACGAACCGCCACGGGACGTCCATAGCCACGGAGAGCCCCACCCGCGGGGTCGACACGACGGCAGCCGCCCGTTCGCCCTGTGCCAGCCACAGGCCGGCCCGACGGACCAGGTCCCTGCCGTTCTCCGCCAGGGTGATCCCCATCGCCTGACACAGCCTGCCCGGGCCGGCGCACAGGAGTCGGGGCTCGCCGGTCCCTCGACGTCGGGCCATCCCCTCGAGACCCTCCAACGGCTCGAGGGCGCGCACCAGCACGGCGGCGGCGTCCCCCGTGGTGAGGTTGAGGCAGTGGTGGATTCCGTGTGAGATGTACACGTAGGCGTGCCCCGGCGGCCCGAACATCGTGGCGTTCCTGGGCGTGCGGCCGCGGAAGGTGTGGCTGGCCGGATCGTCGGGCGCGTAGGCCTCCGCCTCGACCACCTGGCCCACGAGGCGCTCACCGTCCTTGGTGAAGGCGACGACGGACGGGGTGGTGCGGCCGCCCTCGGCGTTGGGGATGACGACGGGATCGCCGCCCTCCATGACCGACACCACGGAGTTGGTGGTGCCGAGGTCGATGCCGATGATCTTGGAGGCCATGTCGGGGTTCCTTGCCAGTGAGGCGTGAGACGTGAGGCGGGAGACGGGGTGGGGTCTCGCGGCTCTGGACGAGGAGGGACAGGGCAACCGGCGTACCGGGATTTGCTGCCATTATGGCATGAAATGGCATGGCTTTCCTTAGATAACGGCGGGCAGGCGGGCAGGGGGCAGGACGGCAGGACGGCAGGACGGCAGGACGGCGCGGCAGACGCTCAGCCGGTCGGCTCGAATTGACTCGGACTTGACCGCGGCGCAATACCGTGCCGGCCCATGACGTTCCGCACGATCATCCGGCGCATCCTCCTGTACGCGCTGGCAGCGCCCGTGCTCCCGGCCGCGCTGGCTGGCCAGCCACCGCCCGCCTCGGTCGACCGGGCTCCGCTCGACACCGTTCTGATCACCTTCGAGGAGTTCGCCGACACCGTACCAGCGGCCGCGGATTCGAGCCGCGACCGCGTCGTCCCCCATCCAGGAGGGTACCGGAGCGTGCGGTTCCCGGGCCTGCGGGTGCTCGATCTTGGTGGCATTCCCAGATACGAAGGACTCCCCCGATCCGGGCGGCACCTCGCCACCCTTTGCGTGGGCATCGAGCATTGCCGGGACAGCGTGGTGACGCTCGACTTCGACGAGCCCCAGAGGTTGGTGAGAATCTGGGTCGGGGCGCTCTACGTGCCCGAGCGCATTCCGGTGCTCATGAGGGCATACGACCGTGACGGGAATGAAGTCGCGTCCGATCGCGCCACCATCACCAGACAGCACTCACCCCGAATCCAAGTGCCCCTGTCGAGCGCGGCGAATGCCAACGCCATTTCGCGGGTGCTCATCTCCAGCGTGGGCTCCGGTTGGCGCTTCCTCGTGATCGACGACCTCGAATACGTGCGTGCCCTCCCCCCACCACCGCCTCCGCAACCCGGGCGCACCGTCCCCGGCGTCGTGGGCCAGCCCCTGGCGGTTGCGGAGAGCCTGCTGCGTGAGGCACGGCTTGAGGTCGGGACCGTGAAAGAGGCAGTGGGAGCCGGCCAGCCTGGCACCGTGTCGGATCAAGACCCCGCGGGAGGTGTGCCGGCGGACGGCGTGGGCTCGGTGGACCTCGTCGTCATCGCGAAGCCGCTCCCGCCTCGCGTGCCGCCGCGCCCGTCTGTGTGGCCAGGGCTGCTGGGCGGGGCCCTCATCGTTCTGGCCATGTTGCTGCAACCGACGAATCCGGACAGAACCCGTCGGCTCATGCATGTGTCGCCGGAGCTGGTCGAGACCGGCCTTGGCTCACGGTCGGCGACCGTGCGCGAGCCCAACCCTCTGGACCTGACGATTCGATTCACCGTGCCGGCCGAGTCACTCAACGAGATCGAGCATGCCGTCCGCGAACGGGAGGAGCAATGAGCGAGTCACCTGAGACCCTGGGCATGCTCCTCGATCCCGAGGACAAGGGCGTGGGGAAGCCGGCCATCGCGGCCCTCGATGCCACTCCGGAGGTGGTAGCAGTCCGCGCCGCCCTCGCCCTCGTGCCCTCCGCCGCCCGGTCCGACCTGACGGCAGGGATCGCCGAAGCCGTGGGCGCCGTCCGGCAGCTCAAACTGGGTGACATTCTCGCAGGGGCGTGGGACCAGTTGCGGGGATACCGTGAGGCCGTGGAGGAATCGCGGAAGTCGCCGGCGGACGTAGTCCAGAAACCCATCAAGGAGGTGGAGATCGCATCGACCCTTCACCCCAAAGTGGCCGTCCTGGTGAACGGAGTTGCGATTCCGAAGGCGGACGTGGAGTTCACGGTCGCACTGGCGCTGGAGATCGAGGCTGGGGTGCTCCAGTTCCGTGGAGGCCGGCTCACCAGCGTGACACTGGCCAAGTGCACGGGGACGGGAACACTCAGCTGCGGAAAGGCCGTCCTGTGGAAGGGATCCACGCGCGAGCTGCAGCTGCCGACACTCTCACTCCCTCCTGGGTAGCCAAGCCATCCCATGCCCGACCCC
>JBOGWD010000318.1:0-5940 GCA_050693275.1 Actinomycetota bacterium
GGTCTTCCCCGGCCGGTGCCGGTACACGTCGCCGGCCTCGAACTCCTCGAGGTACCGGCCGAACGGTCTCGCCTGGCCCATGCTTCCTCCCAGAAGGGCTTAACCCTACCTGCTCGACGAGGCGGCCTCACGACCCGAGAGCGTCCTCCGTGGGCCGTTCGGGGGACAGCAAGATACTGCCGACGGACTATCAACCGACCCCCCCATCCGGCCGATACCAAGAGGGAAGACGACTGGGGGCTGAGCCATGGGCAAGGGGGCGGACGAAGGTTCAACCGCAGGCATCGCGTTCGGGATGAGCTGGGGACACCCAAAGAAGGGACGGGCCGGCCGGATGGTCTCGGCCGTCGCGGTCGCGCTGGTGGCGGCCTCGATCGCTCCCGCGGGTGAGGCCGTGGCCGGGCCTTCCGCCCGGGTCATCGTCCGAGAGGCGCCGGGATCGGGCCGGGCGCCTGAGAAGGCCGTGAAGGCGCTGGGCGGCCGGATCGGCCGCCGGCTCCCCATCATCGACGGCTTCGTGGCCGAGCTCCCCCGTGAGGCCGTTCCCATGCTTGCGGCCGACGCGGATGTCCTCTCGGTCACGCCCGATGCCCGGGTTCGCCTCCAGACCGACGCGCTCGATCCCGAGGACGCCGACGACGAGTCGTACGACCCCTCGAAGGATCCGGGATCGATGTACACCCTGGTCCACAAGGTGACCCGAGCCGGGAAGTACTGGCGAAGCGGCTACACCGGCGTCGGCGTGGACGTCGCCATGATCGATTCCGGCGTGGTGCCCGTTGACGGGATGACCGCAGCGGGGAAGGTAGTCAACGGCGCCGACCTGTCGTTCGAGTCCCAGGCTCCCGCGCTCCGGTACCTGGACACGTTCGGGCACGGGACCCACATGGCCGGCATCATCGCCGGTCGAGACGACGCGGTAACGGCCGCCACCAAGCAGCAGCATCGGGACCGCTTCATGGGCATGGCGCCCGGAGCCCGGATCGTCAGCGTCAAGGTCGCCGACGCGATGGGTGCCACCGACGTCTCTCAGGTCATCGCGGCCATCGACTGGGTGGTGCAGCACCGGCGTGACAACGGCATGAACATCAGGGTGCTCAACCTGTCCTTCGGAACGGACGGTGTCCAGAGCTACCTGCTCGATCCACTGACGTACGCGGCGGAGGTGGCCTGGCGCAAGGGCATCGTGGTCGTGGTCGCGGCCGGGAACGAGAGCTTCGGGTCGGGCCGGCTCAACAACCCGGCGTACGATCCGTACGTCATCGCGGTGGGAGCCGCGGACGCCGGCGGCACCTACGGGAAGGGCGACGACTCCGTCCTCGACTTCTCGAGCTGCGGCAGCGCCACTCGCCGGACGGACCTGGTGGCCCCGGGGAAGTCCGTGATCAGCCTCAGGGACCCGGGATCGCACATCGACCAGACCTCACCGCAGGGCCGGGTGGGAGAGCGGCTCTTCCGCGGCAGCGGTACCTCGCAGGCCGCGGCCATCGTTTCGGGGGCAGCCGCCCTCCTCGTCCAGCAGCGCCCTTCGATCACCCCCGACCAGGTCAAGGCCCTCCTGGTCTCGACCGCCTCGCCGGTCCCCCCGGCCACCGACTCCTGTCAGGGCGCGGGGATGCTGGACCTCAACCGGACGCTGCACGTGCCCACGCCTGCCGCCGTCCAGACGTGGCCCCCTGCCACCGGGCTCGGCTCTCTCGAGCTCGCCCGGGGAACCGCCCATCTCACCGACGGCACGACCCCCCTCGAGGGCGAGATCGACATCTTCGGCAGCCCCTGGGACGGCAAGAGCTGGTCGGTGGCGAGCTGGAACGAGACCAGCTGGTCGGGAGGCACGTGGAACGGCAAGAGCTGGTCCGGAGACACGTGGTCGGCCACGAGCTGGGCGGGGAAGTCCTGGTCGACCACGGACTGGACGGGCACATCCTGGTCGGGCAAGTCGTGGTCGGACGCCTCCTGGACCGGCAAGTCGTGGTCGGGGAAGAGCTGGGGAACGGACGTGTGGTCCGGGAAATCCTGGTCCGGCAAGAGCTGGGGCGGAGACGCCTGGTCCACCATCGCCTGGGGGCCCTGAGCCGTGCAGCGCACGGCCGCGATCCCGGCGCGCCGCCTGAGCGGCACCACGAAGGTCTGGATCCTCACGGCGGCGATCGCCATCGCCGCCGTGGCTCTCTACGGAGCGGGCGTGCGCAAGCTGGCCACGCTGGGCGACGCCGAATGGCTCCCATGGCCCATCCTGGCGGGTCTGTTCTACCTGGCCGAGCTGACCGTCGTCCACTTCCGGTTCCGGCGGGACGCCCACTCGTTCTCCTTGAGCGAGGTCCCCCTGGTGCTCGGGCTGTTCTTCGCCGCCCCCGCGGCGATGGTGCCGGCGCAGCTTCTCGGCAGCGCGGTGGCCCTCACCGTCCATCGCCGGCAGCCCGCTCTCAAGCTCGCCTTCAACCTGGTGCAGTTCGCTCTCCAGGGCGCCTTGGCGGTCGTGGTGTTCCGGTACGTCGTCGCGCTCGGAGACCCGCTGGGCCCGGCCGGCTGGGTAGCCGCCCTCCTGGCGACGCAGGTCACCCTGTGGGTCGCCGACGCCCTCATCAACGCGGCGATCCACCTCTCCGGCGACCGGCTGCCCCCCCAGGCGATGTGGGAGGTCCTCGGGCTCGGCGTGATCGCCACCGCCATGAACACCAGCCTGGCGTTGATCGGCGTCACGATCCTGGCCCGCAACCCCTCCTCCGCGTGGCTGGCCCTGACGCCCCTGGTCGTGCTGTTCGTGGCGTACCGGGCCTACAGCTCGAAGCGGGCCCAGCACGAGCGCCTCGAATCCCTGTACGAGGCCACCCGAGCTCTCCATGAGTCCCCCCAGCTCGAGTCGGCCATGGCCACCGCCACCTCCCAGGCCTGCAAGCTGCTCGACGCACAGTTGAGCGAGATCATCCTGCTCCCCCGGGGCAAGAACGAGATGGCCTTCAGCACCAGGCTGGGGCCCGGTGACCGAGTCGAGGTGATGCGCCCCATCGACTTCAATCCCACGGAGGATCTGTGGCGCCCGGTGATCGTGGGCAGGCAGCCAATCCTGCTGACGAAGCACACGGCCGAGGAGAATGGGTACCTGGCCAGCCGTTCGATCAGGGACGCCGTGATCGCCCCGCTGTTCGGGGAGGACCGGGTGGCCGGGGTCGCGGTGGTGGCCAACCGGTTCGGCGACGTCAGCACCTTCGGTGAGGAGGACCTCAAGCTCCTGGAGACGCTGGCCCACCACATCAGCGTGTCGCTGGAGAACGGTCGACTGGGAGACTCGCTCTCCCAGCTGACCAGGCTGAAGGAGGAGCTGCGGCACCAGGCCTTCCACGACCAGCTCACCAAGCTCCCCAACCGGACGTTGTTCACCGAGCGAGTGGCATACGCCCTGGAGCGTCAGGATCGGGCCAAGCAGTCCCTGGCCGTGCTGTTCCTCGACCTCGACGACTTCAAGACGATCAACGACAGCCTGGGGCATCCCGCCGGAGACCAGGTGCTGGTGACCGTGGCCGAGCGGCTTCGCCGCTGCCTGCGTCCCAGCGACACCGTGGCCCGGCTGGGAGGGGACGAGTTCGGCGTCCTCCTCGACGACATGTCCGGTCCGAGCGACGCGCTGGTCGCCGCCGATCGGATCATCCAGGCGTTGA
Source organism: Actinomycetota bacterium (assembly GCA_050693275.1). Classification (GTDB taxonomy): domain Bacteria; phylum Actinomycetota; class UBA4738; order UBA4738; family CALAEC01; genus CALAEC01. The sequence goes on from JBOGWD010000318.1 coordinate 3,660, forward strand.
GCGCTCCCGCCTACCTTGACGGGCGGGAGGTCTCGATCCGGGCCAGCGTGGGGATCACGCTGGACACCCACGGCGAGGAGGCCGACACGCTCCTCAGGAACGCCGACGTGGCGATGTATATGGCGAAGCGGCGAGGAAAGGGCCGGTACCAGGTGTTCGAATCGAGCATGCACGTCGAGATGGTCGAACGGCTCGAGCTCACCGCGCATCTGGCCCGTGCGGTCGAACAGCACGAGTTCACCCTCGAGTATCAGCCGATCGTCGACCTCGAGACCCAATCGATCGAGGGGATCGAGGCGCTGGTCCGTTGGCGCCACCCCACCCGGGGCCTCCTGTCGCCCTCGGAGTTCATCCCGCTGGCCGAGGACACGGGCCTGATCGTCCCGCTCGGTTGGGCGATCCTCCGCGAGGCCTGCACCCGGGCCGCAGGATGGCAGGTGGAGGGCCACCCCCCGCTGGCGATCAGCGTCAACCTCTCACCGAAGCAGCTCACCGATCCGAACCTCGTCGGCGAGGTGGATCGATCCCTCCAGGCGTCCGGGCTCGATCCCGGTTGCCTGATCCTCGAGATCACCGAGGACGTGCTGATGCACGAGACCGAGGCCACGCTCCAGACCTTGCGCGAGCTGAAGAAGCTCGGGGTTCGACTGGCCATCGACGACTTCGGGACCGGCTACTCCTCTCTCTCCTACCTGGAGCGGTTCCCGGTTGACATGCTGAAGATCGCCAAGACGTTCGTCGACCAGCTCGGGAACGGCACGCCCCGCTCCCCGCTGGTGGAGGCGGTCATCCGTCTCGGCGAGGCGCTGGGACTGCGGACGGTGGCCGAGGGGATCGAGACGGCCGAGCAGCTCGATCGCCTCCGGGGACTGCACTGCAAGCAGGGGCAGGGCTTCCTGTTCGCCAGGCCGCTCGACGAGCACGCCATCGACCTCCTGCTGCGCGGAGGCGACGTTGCGGCAGCTCCGGCCGACGTGCCCGCCTAGCCGATCGGAGGCGCGGAGTGGTCGGCCGGCCGGATCTCGGCCGCAGTGAGGGCCTCGGCCCCGATGTGCGCGGTATCCCGGAGGGGGATCTCCCGCAGGGCCAGTGAGAGCAGGAAGCCCACCGCGGCCACCGGGATCGCCACCAGGAACACGGCCTGGATGGCCTGGGCGATCCCCCCGACCACCGCCTCGTGCAGCGCAGTCGGAAGCTGGGCGATGGCGTCCGGCGCCCGGGCCAGCGAGCCGGGGTCGACGCCGGCGCCACCTCCCGCCGGGACCGAGGAAGCCAGCACCGTCGCCAGACGAGAGCTGAAGATCGCTCCGAACACGGCCGTCCCGAACGTCCCTCCGATCGAGCGGAAGAAGTTGGTGGCCGACGTGGCCACGCCGAGGTCCCGATGCTCCACCGAGTTCTGGACGGCCAGGACCAGCACCTGCATGACCATCCCGACCCCCAGGCCGAGGACGACCATGGCCACCGATGCCTCGAGCCGCGAGGTGTCCGCGTCCATGCGCGAGAGCAGGATCAGGCCCACGGTGACCGTGGCCATGCCGGCCACGGGCCACCACCGGTAGCGGCCGGTCCTGGTGATGATCCGTCCCGAGGCGACCGAGGTCGTGACGATCCCGAACATGAGGGGGAGCAACAGCAGCCCGGAGCTGGTCGCCGAGAAGCCCAGCACGGCCTGGAGGAAGAGCGGCAGGAACACGATCGACCCGAACAGCGTGGCTCCCACCACGAACAGGATGGCCGAGCTCACGGCCACAGTCCGCCGGCGGAACAGGCGGAGCGGGAGGATGGGCTCCGGTGCGCGGCGCTCCTGGGCGATGAACAGCCCCGAGAGGATGACTCCCGCTGCCACAAGCCCCAGGGTGAGCGGCGAGCCCCACTCGTAGAGATCCCCGCCCCACACGGCGGCCAGCAGCAGGCACGTCACCGCGGCCACCAGGAGTCCGGCGCCGAGGAAGTCGATCCGGTGGGGTCGACGACGGAACGGCAGGCGCAGCACGCTGGACGTCACGGCCAGCGCCACCAGGCCGACCGGCAGGTTGACGTAGAAGATCCACCGCCAGGTCAGGTGGTCAACGAAGAACCCCCCGAGGAGGGGTCCGGCCACGCTGGCCAGGGCGAACACGCCGCCGATGTAGCCCTGGTAGCGTCCCCGCTCACGCGGAGAGACCACGTCGCCGATGATCGTCATGCTCATGGCGATCAGTCCGCCGCCCCCCACGCCCTGGATCCCCCTGGCCACGATCAGCTGGATCATGTCCTGGGCCAGGCCGGCGAAGGCCGA
>JBOGWD010000319.1:0-1258 GCA_050693275.1 Actinomycetota bacterium
TGTCGGACGGCCTCGTCGACGCCGATGCTCTTCGGCGCCATCGCGCTCAGCTTGTCGGCGAAGCTCTGGATGCGGTCGTCGGGAACCAGGAGCCCGGTCACCCACAGGCTGACGATCACCAGCGGGACCACGGAGACGAGAGCGTAGAAGGCCAGGCCCCCGGCCAGCAGCAGGATGTCGTCCCTGCGGGCCCGGGCCATGACCCGGCCGATCGAGCCCGGCCCGTTCCCGGTAGGCGGGCTCGTCAGCTTGCCGCACGCGCCTTGAGCACCTCGAGGTACTCGTCAAGACGATCATACGTCTCAGCTGCGCCGGACTCCATCCCCGAGTTCAGCATCCCGTCGCGGTCCTCGACCGAGTCGAAGACGGAGTTCGCGATGATCGTGGTCTTCCCGTCCTGCTCCTCGAGAGTCATAGTCTCGACCGAGACGTGGCCCGGCATACCCTCCCACTCGAACGTCCACACGATACGCTCCGGGCGGACGATCTCCCGGAACTCCCCACGGAACCCCTGGTCCTCTTCGCCGACCGGGCCCTTGTGAACGATCCGCCACTTGCCGCCCGGACGGAAGTCGATCTCGCAGCTGGCGAACTCGTATCTCCGGGGGCCCCACCAGTTAGACATGTGCTCGCACGAGCTAAGCGCCTCGAACACCAGGTCGCGCGGCGCGTCGAAGACGCGGGTCATCAGGATCTCCTTGTCCGACGGCGTGGTCACCGTGAGCCTGTTACCGCTTCCGCCCATCGCCCTTCACCTTTCCTCGGCCCTGGAGCTCCTCCAGGTACTCGTCCAGCCGGTCGTAGCTCTCCTCCCAGAACCGCCGGTACCGCTCGGCCCAGTCGGCGATCTCCTTCAGCGGGCCGCCCTCGAGCCGGGCCGGCCGCCACTGCCGCTCGCGTCCGCGCGCGATCAGCCCCGCGCGCTCGAGCACCTTGAGGTGCTTGGACACCGCCGGCATGCTCATGTCGAACGGCTCCGCCAGCTCGGTGACCGACGCCTCCCCCCTCGCCAGGCGAGCGAGGATCGCCCGCCGGGTGGGATCGGCGAGGGCCCCGAACGTGCGATCCAGGCGATCGGCCAGCTTCGGCATTCAACCCTCCGTTTAAATAACTGAGGGGTAAAATACCTACATCTCCTTTCGTTGTCAAGGCGCGACCCCCCGCGTTCCCGGCGATCGCGAGCACCGGCCCCCCGGCTTCTTGCTCGGCCGGCGGTGGTGGCTATGCGGGAAATGGCCCAATCGGGCTATTCCCGGAC
>JBOGWD010000320.1:0-1886 GCA_050693275.1 Actinomycetota bacterium
CCCTCGCGCCGCCGTCATCGTCCGAAGGATCGTGGACGCCGTCGGTGGCGTAGATGGTGAGGCTGTCCCCCGGCGCGGCCGGACCCTCGTACCAGTACGCGGCCCAGTTGTCGTAGCTGTCGTCACCGGCTGGCCCGGTCGGGCCGGCACCGTCGTAGTACGCCACCCGCGAGGGGCTGGACGGGTTGGTGAAGTCGATCACCGTGGTACCGCCCATGTACCACGCGAACACCAGCAGGTTCTTGTCGGTCGCCGGGACCACGTTCCCCAGGTGGGCCGAGCAGTAGTCCGTCTCCCATGGCATCGGAGACATGAAGGTGCTGAGCAGGTTCCCGCTCGCGGTGTCGAAGAAGAACATCCGACCAGTGTCTCCGGGTTGGGTGGCGGTCCCGCCCGTGGTGGGCGGACAGCCCAAGCCGAACGACTCGTCCTCGAAGTGGACCACCTTCCCATCCCACGAGAAGGTTGAGGAGTGCCAGAAGTCCACCACGATACCTGGGTCGTTGACGTCCCCGGTCGTCCCGGTCTCGTCGACCGTGTCGTCGTACACCCACAGAGGGTTCTCCGTGTCCGGGATCCCGTTCGGCTTGACCCGCCAGAGCTGGGCCTGCTCGGCGCAGGCCGCCGCGGCCAGCCGGAGCGGGACGAACACCGAGATGTCGTGGCAGGCCCGCATGGAGGGCTCGAGGATTGGCGGACCGGGGAGGCCGTGCTCCGCCGGCACGAACTGGTTGTCCGGGTCCCCTGGGTACGTGATCTTCGGCTCGGCGATCTCCGAAGCGGTCACGGCTCCCAGCGGGTTGCCCGGGCTCCAGGACACCTCGACCACCTGGATCACGCCGTGGTTCGGATCACGGCCCGCGGCCGGGCCCGGAACCTGCCCACAGGTCGGCCCCGGCCGAAGCGGGTAGGACGAGTTGTACAGCAGCACCTCGTTCTGGCCCGGACCGGGCCACAGGGTGTTCGTGTGGGACCCGCAGTCCAGGTACACGGACCCTATCTGGGTTGGGCTGGCCGGGTTGGAGATGTCCACGATCCGGAGCCCCTCCCAGCCGTTCGGGTCGTCGTGAGCTGCGGTGTCGGTCGAGCCGCAGTTGGGGCCCGACTGCGTCCGGTCCACGGAGAGGAAGGCGATGTCCGCCTGGCCGTTCCCGTCCCGGTCCCACACGTTGACGTCGTTCTGGGCCCCGCTACACACGAGGTTCCCGGCCAGCGTTGGGGCCGCCGGGTTCGTGATGTCGAAGATCCGAAGCCCGCCGTAGTCACCCTGGTAGGCGAAGTTGCCCCAGAACGCCAGGTCGGAATTGGTGGTGTCTCGGCCGTTCTCCAGGTTGAACAATTGAGACATGTTGGGGCTGTGCTCGTCCATGTTATGGGTCGCGGTGGCGGGCAGCGACGCCGTCGCTAGCCCCACGACACCGAGCGCCAACACCATCAGACGAATCGATCTGCGCACCTATTTCACCTCCGAAGCTGAAGAGAGAAAGTCCGTATCGGAGGGACTCGGCAGGGCCGCCGCCGAGCCCTCCTCCCGAGCCCGATCACCACCTCCCTCCATCAGACGACCCTGTCCGTTGGACGCATGTCCGGACCGTCAGGTGCGCTAGGAATCTATTGAAGGTCAGCCTGGAGAGTCAAGTCGCCTCGGCCCCTCCTCGCCCCATCTCCTCCCCGGGGTGCCCGGTTCGCCCGTTTCCGAGAGGGCCTGATATCGTGGCGTGAGCGATGAGAGGCATGGTGGCCTTCCCCCTCGCGGCCGCCTTGGTCTTCGCCCCCCTGACCTCGGGGGCAGGAGCTTCGGAGACCGAGGCGTGCGGGGACATCTATCCGTCCATGGCTCTGGGGCCCTTCCAGCCGGAAGCGGAGACCACGCCGTTCTTCTGGGG
>JBOGWD010000321.1:0-4791 GCA_050693275.1 Actinomycetota bacterium
TCCTGGCCCGGGTGGTGGATGCCCTGAGCCACACGGTCGGCCGGCCGGCCCCCCGCCAGCCAGCCCCGGATGCCACAATTGGCCCCGAAGCCACAGAGAGGCCTGAGCCGTGAACGACAACCTGGACAGGGTCAAGTCGCTGATCCGCGAGGTGCCCGACTTCCCCCAGCGAGGGATTGTGTTCAAGGACATCACCCCCCTCCTGGCCGACGAGGTGGCCTTCTCCTCGGTCATCGACATGATCGTGGTCCACTTCGGCCGGGGGAACGTGGACAAGGTCGTCGGGATCGAGGCGCGAGGGTTCATCCTGGCCTCGCCGGTGGCCTACCACTTCGGGGCGGGGTTCGTTCCGGTGCGGAAGGCCGGCAAGCTGCCCTGGGAGACCGAATCCGAGGAGTACCAGCTCGAATACGGGACCGAGACCCTGGAGATCCACCGGGACGCCTTCGCGCCCGGGGAGCGGGTTCTGATCGTCGACGACGTCCTGGCCACGGGGGGGACCGCCCAGGCCACGGCCGAGCTCGTGGAGCGCCTCGGCGGCAAGGTCGTGGGCATCGCCTGCCTGGTCGAGCTGTCGTTCCTGAAGGGCCGCCGGAAGATCGAGGGGTTCGACTTCTTCGCGCTGATCACCTACTGAGGCCGCCTCCGACATCCATCGATAGTCGGTTACCACCGGTCAACCCCGTACAATGGTCCGTGGGAGGCGAGGCGCGTGGAGGAGCTGAAGGCACCCGAGCGACGGGGAGGCCTCCTCGCGCGCCTGCCGTTCGTCTCATCCCCCTCGCCCGAGGACGCCGGCGGCGTGGACGGGCTCCTGCGCAAGGTGCGGGCCTACAATCCCAAGGCCGACGTCCGCCAGGTCCAGCGAGCGTTCGACTTCGCCGCTGAGTCCCACCTGGGCCAGCTCCGGAAGTCCGGGGAGCCGTTCATCCGCCATCCCCTCGGCGTGTCCCACATCCTGGCGGATCTGGGCATGGACACGACCACGCTGGTTTCGGCGCTGCTCCACGACGTGGTCGAGGACACCGATCTCACGGTGGAGAAGGTCGAGACCGAGTTCGGGGGAGAGGTGGCGGCCATCGTCGACGGGCTCACCAAGCTGGAACGGATCGAGTACCGCACCCGCGAGCAGGAACAGGCCGAGAACGTCCGAAAGATGATCGTGGCCATGGCCAGGGACATCCGGGTCCTGATCATCAAGCTGGCCGACCGGCTCCACAACATGCGCACGCTCGACTCCCTCCCCAGGGAGAGGCAAGAGGAGAAGGCCACCGAGACCCTGGAGATCTACGCGCCGCTGGCGCACCGGCTGGGGATCTTCCAGATCAAGTGGGAGCTAGAGGACCTCTCGTTCGCCACCCTCCACCCGAAGAGGTTCGACGAGATCCGCAACCTCGTGGGCAAGGCCGAGGATGAACGGGCCGAGTACACCGGCCGGGTCCTCGACGCCGTGATCGGCCAGCTCCGGTCGATCAAGGTCAAGGCCGACGTTGAGGGCCGCATGAAGCACCTGTACAGCGTGTACGAGAAGATGGTGCTGCGGGGGAAGGAGTTCAGCGAGATCTACGACCTCGTGGGCATCCGGGTCCAGGTCGAGACCGTCAAGGACTGCTACGCGGCGCTCGGAGCCATCCATTCGATCTGGAAGCCGGTCCCGGGACGATTCAAGGACTACATCGCGATGCCCAAGTTCAACATGTATCAGTCCCTCCACACGACCGTGATCGGTCCGGAGGGGCGGCCGCTCGAGGTGCAGATCCGCACCCACCAGATGCATCGCACGGCTGAGTTCGGGATCGCCGCCCACTGGCGCTACAAGGAATCCGGGAAGAAGAAGGAGGACCCGTCCGACATCGCCTGGCTGGCCCAGATGCTCGAATGGCAGAAGGACATGGCCGACCCCCGGGAGTTCATGGAGGGCTTGCGGATCGACCTGTACAACGACCGGGCGTTCTGCTTCACGCCGAAGGGGGACGTGGTCGACCTTCCCGCCGCGGCCACGCCCATCGACTTCGCGTACGCGATCCACACCGAGGTCGGTCACCGGTGCATCGGCGCCAAGGTCAACGGCAAGCTGGTGCCGCTCGACTACCGGCTCCAGACGGGGGACACGGTGGACGTGCTCACGTCGAAGGGCCGCGACGCCGGGCCCAGCCGCGACTGGCTCCAGCTGGTGGCCACCCCCCGTGCCAGGAACAAGATCAGGCAGTGGTTCTCCCGGGAGCGCCGCGAGGACGCCATGGACACCGGCCGAGACATGCTCCAGCGGGAGCTGCGGAAGCAGGGTCTCCCCCTGAAGCGCCTGACGACCGAGGACACGCTCACCCGGGTCGCGGAGGACCTCAAGTACCCTTCGCTCGACGCGTTGCTCGTGGCGGTGGGCGAGGGCCACGTCTCGCCGCAGTCGGTGGCGGTCCGGCTGACCAGGCTGATCTCGCAGGATGATGAGGAGGAGGTCGCCGAGATCCCTCCGGCCCGCCCCGTCCGGCTGGCGCCCCGAACGGACAAGCCTGTGCTCGTGGCCGGCGCGGACGATCTCTGGGTGAACCTGGCCAGGTGCTGCACCCCGGTGCCCGGCGACGAGATCGTGGGCTTCGTGACCAGGGGTCGGGGCGTGTCGGTGCACCGGGCCGACTGTCCGAACGCCAGGGCGCTGGCCACCCAGGCCGACCGGTTCATCGACGTGTCGTGGCGTCCCGGCAAGGGCACGACCTTCGTGGTGGCGGTGCAGGTCGAGGCCCTGGACCGGAAGAAGCTGCTCGGGGACGTGGCCACCGCGCTCGGCGAGCACCAGATCAACATCCTGTCGGCCAGCTCCACGGTGGGGAAGGACCGGGTGGCCAGGCTGCGGTTCAACTTCGAGCTCGCCGACATCACGCATCTGACCGGCATCCTCCAGAGCGTGAAGAAGGTCGACAGCGTGTTCGACGCCTTCCGGGTCGTGCCCGGCTAGCGCCGAGGCATCACGAGCCCGGGGTTCGGGCCGTCCCCGTCGCGGAGAACAGCACCCCACGGAGGCGTCGCTGCCGGAGCAGCGCGGCCTCTTGGTCGCGCATGCGACGCGCCACCCCGCCTTCCCGATCGGGTGGCACGCGCATCTCGGCCGCCAGATCCCAGAACAGGTAGGGGTGCCAGGCCGGCCGCTGCACCCGGAATGTCGTTCGGAGCGGATCGAGCATCGCTCGGAGCGGGTTCAGGCCCTCGCTCTCGTGGTCGTCCCGCCATTCGCGGGCCGTCCTCTCCGTCTCCTCCGTCAGCGACCCGGCCACACGCTCGGGCCACCAGCCGCGGCGCCACAGCGAAAGCCGAGACCGGGCCATCCAGCGGGCCCCCGCCGGGCCCAGCCGATCATGAGCGAAGTCCACGCAGACCACGCGCCCGCGGGGACCGAGCAGCTCGGCAGCCCTGGCCACCGCCGCCTCGGGATCCTCGATGTGGTGCAGGACGCGGGAGAACAGGACGCGGTCGTAGGGTCCACCGTCCTTCAGGGCACCCGGGAACTCGGCCACCTGGTACGACAGGGCGCCCCGCTCATTCCGGAAGGGGTCGGTCTCCGCGGCGCGCGTCGCCAGGGCCACCGACTCCTGGTCGATGTCCACGCCCGTGACATCGTGGCCGGCTCGGGCCAGCTCCAGGGCGATGTGGCCCAGTCCCGGACCGACGTAGAGGACCCTGCGCGGTCGCGACCCCACGCGACTCTGGATCAGTCGAGCGAGGTGGCCATACGTGAGCCGGACGAGGTCAGGGTTCCGCCACAGGCTGTCGCGCAGACCGCGCCACCGGCGAAGCCGACGGAGGTCGGGGAGGAACCCCCTCGGGTACGTGCTCACGGCTCGAGTGTATGTGCCCGTGTTGGTAGGCTGAAAAGCGGAGATGCGTCTGGTGCTCCAGCGGGTGGCCCGCTCCGAGGTCCGCGTCGGCGGCACGGTCGTTGCCCAGGGGGGACCGGGGCTCCTGATCCTGGTGGGGATCGGTGTCGAGGACGCCGAGGATGAGCCGGCGAGGCTGGCGAAGAAGGTCTGGCACCTTCGGATCTTCGAGGACGAGCAGGGGAAGATGAATCGCTCGATCGAGGACCAGGGCGGCGACGTCGTGGTCGTGCCCCAGTTCACGCTGTACGGAGACACCTCTGGCGGCCGCCGGCCGTCCTGGATCAAGGCCGCGCCGCCGGACGTGGCCGGTCCCACGGTGGAGCGGTTCGCCGCCGCCCTGATGGCCCTGGGTGCCCGGGTGCAGACCGGCGCCTTCCGCGAGCACATGGAGGTCGAGCTGGTGGGCGACGGCCCCGTGACCCTGATCCTCGAGGCCTGAAGGGGACGCCTACTCCCTGGCCTCGCACCGGTCGCGGGCCTCGGCCATGAGGTTGCCGAACGCCCGGGCCGCGGTGGGGAAAGCGTGGATCGTGTCGGCCAGCACGTCGACCGGGACCCGGTGCTTGATCGCCACCGTCGGCTCGTGGATCAGCTCGCCGGCGCCGGGGCACGCCGCGAACGCGCCGACCAGGACGCGGCGGTCCCGGTCGACCACGGCCGTGATGTGGCCGGGGGATCCCTCCAGGATCGGCCCGGTCGAGGGGCGCCGGGGCTCGATCGTGAAGCCCCTGGCCGTGGTGGCGAAGTCCACGGTGACCTCGAACGCATCGAGCCCCTTCTCCCACGCCCCCTGCACCGTCATGCCCACGGTGGCCGTCTCGGGATCCGTGAACGTGGCGGTCGGCACCGCCGACAGGTCGGCCCGGACGTCGTGACCGGCCGCGGCCCGGGCGGCGATCCGGCCCTCGTAATCGGCCAC
>JBOGWD010000322.1:0-1721 GCA_050693275.1 Actinomycetota bacterium
CTACGAACGGCGACAACATGCCTGCCCGGAAATTGCGATCGAAGCCTCCGAGCCAGCGTCCTCCTCCTTCGCCTCCGATGATGACGAGCGTTCCCCTGGGGGTGAGGGCCCGCCGGAGGTGTGACAACGAACGGCGGCCCGCGGTGTCGAGGATCAGGTCGTAGCGGCGCGCCCCGTCGGCGAAGTCGTCGCGCGTGTAGTCGATCACGTCGTCCGCCCCGATCGATCGGACCAGATCCGCCTTCGTCGTGCTGCACACGCCGGTGACTTCCGCTCCGAACGCCTTTGCGAGCTGCACCGCGAACGTCCCCACGCCTCCCGCTGCACCGATGACCAGGACCCTCTGCCCCGGCTGAACCTGTCCCTTGTCGCGAAGAGCCTGGAGGGCGGTGATGGCGGAGATCGGGACGGCTGCGGCCTGCTCGAAGGTGAGGTTCGCTGGCTTGGGCAGAACCTTGTCCTCTCGGGCGGTCGCGTACTCGGCGAAAGACCCCTCGCAGATGCCGAACACCTGATCACCGGGCTGGAACTGGGTCACGTTCCTCCCGACCTCCTCGACGCTCCCAGCTACGTCCCTGCCCCGGACACGGGTCTTGGGCGTGCGGAGTCCGTAGCCCATGATGCGGACCAGGTACGGCAGGCCCGTCATGAGGTGCCAGACGCCGGGGTCGACCCCGGCCGCGTGCACCCGTACGAGCAGGTCGGCATCCTCTACCACCGGCTTGTCGATGTCCCGGAGCTGCAGGACATCGGAAGAGCCGTACGTGTCCTGAACGATCGCCTTCATCGTGTCTCTCCTTCACCGTCCGGGTACTCGAACACGTCATCGAGCGGGACGTTGAACACCCGCGCGATCTGGAACGCCATCTCGAGGGACGGCGAGTACCGGCCCTGTTCGACGGCGATGATGGTCTGGCGCGTCACGCCGACCCGGTCCGCCAGTTCGGCCTGCGTCATCTCGTCGTGCGCGAACCGGAGGGAGCGGATCGAGTTCGTGACTCTGGTTGGCTTCACCACGGCTGGAAGCCTCGGCGGTAGGCGACGATCTTCGCCGCAGATCCAAGGATCGCCGACAGGACGAACGTGAGATAGATCTCGTTGGCGATCCAGAAGTGGTCCAGCTCGGCCATCGACATGATGAGTGCAGCTACCCCACCGATGACGACGAACGATTGGCCGACGAATTCGCCGAACCGATAGATCTCCCTGTCGCGCTGGTCCTTCTTGTCGGCGTCCTTGGGCCAGGCGATGGCGACCACGATGCGGCCCACGATCGACGCTGCGATGGCGGCGCCGATGGTCCAGAGCATGGCGCCCACGTAGGGCACCTCGGCGAAGGGGGCGGCCTGTGCTCGCCCCAGGATGGTGGCCAGGTAGGCCACATATGCGCCGACGGTGACCACGGCGAAGATCCACGTGTTCTTCTCTTCGAATGACATCCCTGCCTCCCATGTAAAAGAACGTTGACATCTGGAGTGTAAAGCAACGGTGACAGGATGTCAAGTCTTCTTGACACCGGGACGCTAATGACGTTTCCGGGACATCAGGGCGGAGAGCGCTGAGAGGCCTCGATCCACATGAGCCCTGAGCCCAAACGGCAAGATGGTGACCATGGTCGAGGCTGGCGGGGGTCCGAGGAGCAGTTACTGGCCGACGCGCGGCGGGGCGACGAGTCGGCCTTCGAGCTGCTGGTGGGCCGGCATCGCGGGGAGCTCCACGCC
>JBOGWD010000323.1:0-1866 GCA_050693275.1 Actinomycetota bacterium
GTCCCCGGGTCCAGCCCCAAGATGCTGGCCAAGGGTCCCTCCCTCCCCGCCGACGAGGTGTTCATGGACCTCGAGGACTCCGTGGCCCCCCTGGCCAAGGAGGAGGCCCGGGGCAGCGTCGTCCAGGCCCTCAAGGAAGGGGACTGGGGCGAGAAGACCGTGGTGGTGCGGGTGAACGGCGTCGACACGAGGTGGTGCGCCCACGACGTGCTGGAGGTGGTCGGGAGCGCCGGCCAGTACATCGACTGCGTCATGATCCCCAAGGTCGAGAACGCCGCCGACGTAACGTTCGTCGACAACCTTCTGCGGATGATCGAGGACACCACCGGCCTCGAGGAACGCATCGGGATCGAGATCCAGATCGAGACGGCCACGGGACTCCGCAACATCGACGAGATCGCTTCGGTCTCAGAGCGCGCGGAGACGCTGATCTTCGGACCGGCCGACATGAGCGCCTCGCTCGGGCTCCCCACCGTCACCGCCGGCCTTCCCATGCCGGGCTATCCCGGGGACCACTGGCACCACATCCTGTCGACGATACTGATCGCGGCCCGGCACGCCGGCCTCCAGGCCATCGATGGGCCCTACCTGGTGATCAAGGACCTGGACGGCTTCCGGGACATGGCCCAGCGGGCCCGGGCCCTCGGCTACGACGGCAAGTGGGCCCTGCACCCCGGGCAGATCGACGTCCTCAACGAGGTGTTCACGCCGAGCCAGGAGGAGTTCGACAAAGCCGAGGCGATCCTGGAGGCATATCGGCACGCCACCGAGATCGAGCACCTCGGCGCGGTGATGTTCGGCAGCGAGATGATCGACGAGGCCAGCAGGAAGATGGCCGAGCAGCTCTCCGCGCGTGGACGGGCGGCCGGGCTCGAGGTCGAGAAGACCTGGAAGGACTTCCAGTGGGAGTGGGAGCGGACGTGAGCGTCGTCGAGCTGACCGACGAGCAGCAGCAGGTCCAGCGGATGGTCCGGGACTTCGTCGAGCAAGAGGTCTACCCGGTCGCCGAGGAGCTGGAGCACCGCGACGAGTTCCCCGAGAAGATCGTCGACCAGATGAAGGACCTGGGCCTGTTCGGGCTGACGATCCCGGAGGAGTTCGGCGGTGCCGGGATGGATCTCATGACCTACGCGTTGGTGGTGGCCGAGCTCTCCCGGGGCTGGATGTCCCTGTCCGGGGTGATCAACACGCACTTCATGGGTGCCTACCTGCTGATGAGGCACGGCACCGACGAGCAGAAGCAGCGCTGGCTGCCGGGGATGGCCGCGGGGGAGCTGCGGGCGGCGCTGTCGATGTCCGAGCCCGGCGCCGGCTCCGACGTCCAGTCGATCTCGTGCAGGGCCGTCCGGGACGACGACGCGTACGTGGTCAACGGGCAGAAGATGTGGGTCACGAACGGGCTCCGGGCGGGGCTGGTGGTCCTGCTGTGCAAGACCGACCAGGATGCCGACCCGCCCCACAAGGGGATCAGCATCCTGTACGTGGAGAAGGAGCCCGGCGCGGAGCGGTTCGAGGGGATCACGGTGCCCCCGAACATCGAGAAGATGGGCTACCACGGTGTGGAGACGACCGAGCTGGTCTTCGAGGACCACCGGGTCCCGGCAGGCAACCTCCTGGGCGGGGAGGAGGGACGAGGTTTCCATCAGGTCATGGACGGGATCGAGGTCGGTCGGGTCAACGTCTCCGCCAGGGCGGTGGGCCTGGCCACCCGGGCCTTCGAGGAGGCTATCCGGTACGCCCAGGAGCGGCGGACGTTCGGGAAGCCGATCGCCCAGCACCAGATGATCCAGGAGAAGCTGGCCGACATGGGGACGTGGCTGGAGGCCTCGCGTCTGATGATGCTGTCCGCGGCGAAGAAGAAGTCGG
>JBOGWD010000324.1:0-2437 GCA_050693275.1 Actinomycetota bacterium
GTGTACACGATCAGGTAGCCCTTCTCACGAGCCCTGACGCAGAGATCCACGTCGTTGAAGGCCACCCGGAGGCGCTCCTCGAACCCGCCCAGCTCCTCGAACACCTCGGGACGGAGCAGCATGCAGGCCCCGGTGACGGCGGAGCAGTTGCGGGTCGTCTCGCCGAGGTCGAAGTAGCCGAAGTGCTGGCCGCCGTGGTCCAGGTTGCTGGCCACACCGCCCAGCCCTACCGCGATCCCCTCGTGCTGGGGCTTGCCGTCCAGGAACAACAGGCGGGCGCCGACCATCCCCACCTCGGGCCGCTGCCCGTGCTCGATCATCGCCTCGAGCCACTCCGCCGAGACGACCTCGGTGTCGTTGTTCATGAACACCATGAGGTCCCCGTGCGGGACCTCCCGGGCGGCGACGTTCATCATCCGGGCGTAGTTGAACTCGTGCGGGTAGGGGAACACCCGGCCGTCGAACGCTTGCAGGTACTCGAGGGTTGCCGGATCCGTGCTCTGGTTGTCGACGATCATGATCTCGTAGTTCGGATACGAGGTTCGCCGCCGGATGCTGTCCACGCAGACCTTGAGCAGATCCACCCGGTCCCGCGTGGGGATGATGATGACCGCCCGGGGCTCGCCCCGGATGTCGTAGCGTACCCGGTACCGCCCGTTGACCAGCGCCTCGTCCACCCGGCCCGAATAGCCCCTGCGCTGGAGGGCGTCGGAGAGGGCCCGCCGGCCCGCGTCGTACGCGTAGTCCTTGAACGCCAGCGCGGCGGCGGCCGATCCGGGGACCTTGCGCCACGAGTAGAGCGGGAGCGGGACGTGCCCGATCTTCGCGGTGAGCTCCGTGACCCGGAGCACCAGGTCGTAGTCCTGGCTCCCGTCGAACCCCATCCGGAGCCCGTCGACCTTCTCCAGGACCTCCCTCCGGTACACGCTGAAGTGGGTCACGTAGTTGACGGAGAGGAGGAGGTCCGGCGACCAGGCGGGCTTGAAGAAGGCCTCGGTGAGCCTGCCGTCCAGCTCCTTCTTGTCCTCGTCGCTGTACAGGTAGTCGAGGTCGGGCTGCTCGTTCAGCGTCCGAACCACCTCGAACAGCGCGTTGGGTTTCAGCTCGTCGTCGTGGTCGAGGAAGCCCACGAACTCGCCGGTGGCCAACTCGATGGCGGCGTTGGACGCCCCGGCGATCCCCCGGTTCTCCTCCAGGTACGTCACCTTGACGCGGGGATCGGACCCCTCGTACGACCGGAGGAGCTCCAGCGTCTCGGCACGGGTCGACGCGTCGTCCGCGATGCACAGCTCCCAGTTCGGGTAGAGCTGTGCCAGCACGGATCCGACGGCCGCTCCCAGCCACTGGGGCTCGGTGTTGTACACGGGCAGGACCACGCTGATCGTCGGCCGGTACGAGAGGCGGCGTAGCTCGCGCCGCTTGGCCCGAAGCCGGGGCGGAGACAGCACGTTCAGGTACAGCCACAGCTCGTATCGCTCGTCCGGCGTGGTGATGGTGGGCATGGCCCGCTGGAACATCCGGGGGGCCCACACCCACACCTTGAGGAGGTGGACGAGGGTGGCCCCCCACCCCTCGGTGACCAGCATGCGAGCCGCCCGAACCGGCGTGAGGATGAAGCTCCTCCGGCGCGTGCCCCAGGGCGCCACGCTCGAGACCAGCCGACGAAATCGTTCAACGGCCCGGAACCCGATGCCGGAGAGCACCCGCTGGTACTGGGCGTCTGCCTGCTCGGCCCGGGCCTCCGCCCGGGCCAGTCGCGCCTCGAGCTCCGCGACGTGCGGGTCGGCCGCCGAGGTGGTCTGGAGCTCGTGGACCGGGCCCGGCTTTCGGGGCGGCGGAGCCTCCCGTACCGCGACCGGCTCGGCCCGGACCACGTACTGGTAGGTGAACGACTCGGGAGCCTTGCGGATCCGTTCGATCAGCTCCGGGGGGAAGTCGTCCTCGAGGAGCTCCACCTCGGGTGGCTGGAAGATGTCCATCTGGACGCGCCGCCACTCCCGGACGGCGAAGCCGGTGTCCTCGAAGAGCTCCTCGACGCCCTGTCGGTCGAAGAACCGGAGGTGGGTCCGGTCCAGCAGGCCGGTATCCGTGTATCGGAACTCCCCTGCCATCAGAGACAGCCGGACGCTGCCATGCGTGACGTTGGGGATCGAGGCCACCACGTATCCGTTCGAGGCCAGCACGCTTGCGGTCCTGAGGAGGACGGCCTCGGGATCGACCAGGTGCTCGAGCACGTCGCCAAAGATCACCACGTCGAACCGCTCGGCGCCGAACGTCTCCTCGAGGTCGAGCTCCTCGACGTTCCCCACGACCATCCGGTCGCAGAACCGTGCCGCCACCTTGGCGGCCTCCGGATCGATCTCCAGGCCGGTCACGGAGCAGCCTCGCTCCCGGAGCGCCCTGGCCACGTACCCCGTGGCCGCGCCGACGTCGAGGA
>JBOGWD010000325.1:0-2184 GCA_050693275.1 Actinomycetota bacterium
GGGGCCGCAGCCAGCGGTCGGCCTCGGCTCGATCGAGGGTGACCGACGTGACGACCCGGCTCACGCCGGCCCTAGAAGATGTACGGACACCACGGCGCCAGGTCCGAGGCGAACATGGTGTCGGCCAGGCGCAGCGCCCCGTCCGTGCGCTCCTCGATCCGCCCGGCCCGGGCCAGCGCGCTGGGCCGGATCGTCCCCAGGTACATCGAGGCGAGCTCGCCGGCGCCGAGCACCAGGTCCGGCTCGGTATGGGTCGAGCGGCAGGACGCCCCGTTGGGGCTCCCGTCCAGCTCCCACCGACCCTCGTTCCACGGGCAGAACCCGTCGTGGACGTCAAGGACCAGCCGCCCGCGCTCCCCGTAGGTACGGCCTTCCATCGCAGACCTGACGTCGACCAGTCTCAGCCAGGTCCCGTCCCGCACCCGCATCCCCAGGCCCCGGGGATTGGCCAGCATGTGCAGCAGGGGCTCGTCGACCGGCCGCTTCCATCCCTCGATCGACCGCACCAGGTCCACCTCGAAGCAGTACCGCCACAGGGCTCCATAGGCGTCCACCGTCGCGGCCATCAGCTCCTCGACCAGGAGCGTGTGGCCCGGGCCGGTGCGATGATCCCAGGCCTCCTTGACCCGATAGGCGACGTGGCCCTCCAGGCCCTCTTTGGACTCGTACACCACGAAGAACAGGGCGCTGGCCCCACCCCGCGAGTGCTCGGTGTCGCGGAACCGGATCTCCGACCAGTGCTCGTCCCGGTTGGGCATCCCCGGGCGGGTCGGTCGGACCGCCTCGTACAGCGTGGGGATGAGCTTGAGCGCCTCGGCCCGATCGATGAGCCTCGTCCGGCCGCGGGCCCGGAACGGCAGGAGGAACGCGGTGTCCTCCCGGCGGATCTCGAACGCCGCCGCGTATGACCCGAGCCCGTAGCCGAATCGCTGGTAGATCACGTTCTCCGAGGCCCACAGGTGGGCCAGTGGCGTTCCGGCCTGGTGCAGCTCGTCGATCTGCGACCGCATCAGCGTCCGGGCGATGCCCCGGCGCCGATGGGTGGGCAGAACTCCCACCGAGGTGATGCCGGCCGCGGGAAGCACGCCGCCGGGGACGGTGAGCTCCATGGGGTACGCGCTGGCATTGCCCACGATCGTGTCGCCCTCGAAGGCCGCCAGGTTGAGGCCCGCGGCGAACACCGGCCGCTCGTCCTCGAGATCCTGCTGCTGGAGGTCCTCGCCGAACGAGGCCGCCAGCATCCGCATGGCCTCCTCGAGGTGGTCCAGGCCGATCGGTCGGATCTCGATGTCCACGACGCCCGAGTGTACCTGCCGCTCTCCTCCGGTACGGTTGGCTCCGTGCGGCACGGCCCGTTCGTAGCGCTCGCCGTGGCGGCGGCGCTGCTGGCGCCGCCGGAGGCCGCGGCCCAGGATCCGCTTACCGGGATCGGAGAGGTCCTCGCTCGTCGGGCCGAGGCCATGCTCCAGGGCGACCGCGACGCCTTCCTGGCCACGGTCGACCCGGCCGACGTCGGGTTCGTCCTCCGCCAGCGGCGGCTCTTCGAGGGGTTCCAGCGGCTCGGCCTGGCCTCGTACGACCTCCGCCTCACCGACGCGTTCTGGCCGGAGCTCACCACCTCCCGTGAGGTGTCCCGGTACGGCCCGAACGCGGACCCCCACGTCCTGCACGTCGAGGAGCGGTATCGGCTGGACGGGTACGACCGGGCGCCCGCTGTGGAGGACCTGTTCCTCACGTTCGTCCGCCGTGGCGACGAGTGGCAGGTGGCCTCCGATACCGACCTCGACGACATCACCCTGTACTCAGGCCGCAAGCTGTGGGAGCTCGGGCAGATCGTGACCCGGGAGAGCGAGCACTTCCTGTACGTCTCCCACCCCGACCAGGCCGGGGGCGCCGGGCGGATCCTGGAGGCGTCGGAGCGCGCCCTGGACCGGGTGGGGGACCGGTGGCCGCTCGACTGGCCGGAGCGGGTCCCGGTCCTGGCCCCCTCCACCACCGAAGAGCTCGCCCGGATCATCCAGGCCACGTTCGACCTCGACGTGTTCGTGGGCTTCGCGTACTCGACCGTGGACCGGGACCGGGGGTGGGAGCTCGGGGGGCACCGGGTCATCCTGAACTGGCCGAACTTCAGCGGGTTCTCGGACGAGGTGCAGGAGGAGATCCTCACCCACGAGCTGCTCCACA
>JBOGWD010000326.1:0-2539 GCA_050693275.1 Actinomycetota bacterium
CTGTTCGGCACCCAGACCTCGCGCACGCCCACGGTCTTGTTCGCCTCCATCTCCCGGAGGATCCGCTTGGCCAGCTCGATCGGCTGCAGCCCGGAGCGGAAGGCCGCCTTGAAGAAGCCCTCGATGCTCCGCTCGAGTCGATTCTCGAAGTTCCTGAGGACGCCCATCGAACGGTTCGATTCCCCTGCTGCGGGCCGACGAATCGCCCGGATTATAGGCACGACCCTCCCGGCTCTGGCCGACGGGGCCCCACCCCGACTGCTACGACTCCTCAGCAAACGGTACTGGTATCTGTCTTTCGGCGCGTTGGGCTCGCAGAGAGAAGGAGCCGCTCAGGCCTTCGGCCCGATGAATCGATCCATCTCCTCCACGTCGGCCTTCCGTGAGACGTACACCGGGTCCGACCGGAGGTTGTCCAACCGAGACCCAATGCATCGCACGCGTCGGTGAAGATCTCGCCGCGTCGAGCGTAAGTCGAAGCTTGCAGACGCCCCGAGCGTGGTGTGCGATCGAGCCGTCTCCGAGGTAGAGCCCGAGTAGAAACATGTACGAGGGAGGAAGCCCCTCGAATCGGTGAGACGCGCCTCCACAAGCTGCACAGCCCGGGTCCCCTTTCGTCCAGGTGCGTGGGAGCCGGCCAGATATCCAGTCGCTCACGGTCCTGCGCGCGATGCCGAGGCGACCCGCGATCGCAGGAGCACCGAAGCCGTCTGCATGCAGAGCAAGGGCCCTATGGATGTGTGAGAGGGGATGAGTCACGGCGACCAACTAAGCCGGGGGGTATGACGGGAGGGTGCGGGCGAGAGGACTCGAACCTCCACGCTCTTACGAGCACGCGGTCCTGAACCGCGCCTGTCTACCAGTTCCAGCACGCCCGCGCTGACCGGTGCAATTGTACGCCGAAGGCGCCACGACGCCGAATCCGGTCCACTGTGCTCGCCCGCGGGGGCAGGATTCAGGATGGGGTGAGAAACCCCTCGCGGCCTTCCGGCCGATCCTGTCCCCTATGATTGCCGCCCCAGGCCATTCAACCCTTGACCTGCAATCCTGGATTCGGGCCGGCTCCGTCAACGGGCCAGCCCGGCGGTGGAGGGACGGACATCGAGTTCGTCGACCTCACCGTGCTGAAGCGCGACGCCGACGGTTCCATCAGCTGCAAGGGTCCCCGAGCGGGAAGCCGCCCGAAGTGCCTGGAGACCCGGTCCTTCGCCCTGGCCGGCTCCTACGACAACGGGCTCCAGATCGTGGACATCACCGACCCCACGAGCCCGGCGACCGCCGCCGTGTACGACTGCGTGGTGCGACAGGGAGACGTGCAGGTCTTCTCTCGGGGGGGCCGAACGTACGTGACCTACACGCACGACGATCCGTACCGGGCCGGGACGGGCTCGACCTGCTACCGGGAGGCCGAGGCCCTGGGCCTGTTCGGGCCCGGCGTGAACCCGGCGGGCACGTTCGTGGTCGACATCACCGATCCGTACGGGCCCACGACGGTCTCGTTCATCTCGGAGCTCCGCGGGTCACACAACCAGACCGTGGCCCCCGGCGGCCGGTATCTGTACAACTCGAACTCCGACCTCAATCGGTTCCCGGCCACGATCGAGGTGTTCGACATCGCCGACCTCCGTGACCCGAGGAAGGTCTTCACGCTGGACCTCGGTCCCGGCCTGAACTCGCACGACGTCACGTTCAGCGAGGACGGCACCCGAGCGTACTCGGCCGCGCTGACCCACTCCCTGGTGCTCGACACCACGGATCTTGCCCAGCCGAGGATCGTCGGGCGGATCGCGGATCCCGCCATCAACATCCACCACCAGTCCGACCCGGTGACGCTGAAGGACGCGACGACCGGCCTCACCCGGACGTTCCTCGTGGTGACGGACGAGCTGGCGGGGGCGGCGGGCAACGCGGTGTGCCCGGGCGGTGGTCTGCACGTCTACGACGTGACCGGCCCCCTCGAGGCCGCCCCGGTCAAGGTGGGGTTCTGGAACATGCCCGACGTGCGGTTCACCGGCACGGCCAACCTGACCTGTACCTCGCACGTCCTCCGGATGTACCCGGAGGAACAGGTGATGACCATCGCCGGGTACAACGCCGGGGTGCGGGTGGTCGACATCTCGGGCCTCGTGGGGGCGTCGGTGGGGATCGACGAGGGCCTGGGGAACGTGGGGCCCGGCATGCGGGAGATCGGCTTCCACTACTTTCCGGACTCGGATACGTGGAGCGCCAAGACCAACCGGATCGAGCCGGACGGCTCCTTCTACCTGTTCGGCAACGACCTGAACCGCGGCCTCGACGTGTACCGGTTCGACGGCGCCACCCGCGACCGGATCGGTGGACAAGGGGCCCTACTGCCTGTACCGGGGCCTGGAGGTCTGAGGCGCCAGGCCGTCCGGGTGAGCTGAAGCGTGGAGGCGGATGGGCCGGGCCCCTCGGGCCCGGCCCCTCTCAGCCGTTCGAGCGGTCGCCGAGCGTCTCCGGCTCGACGATCACCGTCAGCGTGTGCTCGCCTCGTTCGCCGTTTGCGATGCGGCGCAGC